>NZ_JCBAJO010000062.1:0-22270 GCF_059772245.1 Cupriavidus sp. R6-3 | reverse complement strand
ACGACGATCACGTCGTAGTCGGTCATGCTCGATGCGAGCGGAAAGACGATGCGTGCGGAGTCCGAAGCGGAGGCGGAAGCCGGGCCGCGAGCGGAAGCAGGGTCGGAACCAACAGCGGGGTCGGAAGCGGAATTCGGGACGGACACTGCGGGACGGGATGGCATCATGCCGGGCTCCTGTTGCGTCGGTGACAGGCAGCGCAGTGTCGCGGGCGAATGTGAAGGCGGCGTGGGGTTTATGTGTGGCGGGAAGCCACCGAGGTTCCGCCGGTGCCGATCGCCGGCCCATAAAAAAGAACAGCCCGCGACATAGGCGGGCTGAAGAGTCTCTCCTCGGTGCCCTGCTCCCAAGGCACGGCCTCACTGTATCGGGACGGCGGCGCTCGCTCCAGTCGGACAAATCCGTAAGGGAAAACGCCTGTAGGCCGGCGGCGGTCCCCTTCCCACGTCGACGGCGGCCCGCAGCGCCGCGTCGACGATGCCCGGCGCTCGTGCGAAGATGTCGCCCTCAACGCACTGCAGGCCGGGTCGCCAGCGCATCCTTGCATTCCGGTTGCCGTGACCAACGCCGCTCGTTGCCGATCTCCGCGACGCCGGTTGTCCACCCCGATATGCGACCGGCCGCACCGACCGAACCGAATCGCCATGCCCTCCGCCACGCTCAAACTCACCGATCTTTCCGTTTCGGCTTTCGTCGCCGGACTGGTCGCCATGCTGACCGGTTACACCAGCTCGCTGGTGCTGATGATCCAGGCCGGACAGGCCGCGCATCTGAGCGACGCGCAAATTGCCTCGTGGATCTGGGCGCTGTCGATCGGCATGGGCGTGACCACCATCGGGCTGTCGCTGCTCACGCGCGTGCCGATCGTGATCGCATGGTCCACGCCGGGCGCGGCGCTGCTGATCGCCAGCCTGCCGGGCGTGCCGTACGCCGAGGCGATCGGCGCCTTCCTGCTGGCCGCGCTGCTGATGACGGCCGCCGGCCTGACCGGCTGGTTCGACCGGCTGATGCGCGCGCTGCCGGCCAGCATCGCGGCGGCGCTGCTCGCCGGCATCCTGTTCCGCATCAGCATCGACGTCTTCGTGCAGGCGCAGCACCAGACGCTGCTGCTGTTGCCGATGTTCGCGGCCTATCTGCTGGGCAAGCGCTGGTGGCCCCGCTATGCGGTGCCCGGTGTGCTGGTGATCGGCGTGGCGCTGGCCGGCGTGCTGGGCCAACTGCATTTCGAGCAGTTCCACTTCGCGGTGGCTGCGCCGGTGTGGACCACCCCGGCGTTTTCGCTGCAGGCCTTCGTCAGCATCGCGATTCCGCTGTTCATCGTCGCGCTGGCATCGCAGAACATTCCCGGCCTTGCCGTGCTGCGAGCCGACGGCTATCACGTCAAGGCGTCGCCGCTGATCACCGTGACGGGCCTGGCCTCCGCGGTGCTGGCACCGTTCGGCTCCCACGGCATCAACCTCGCCGCGATCACTGCGGCGATCTGCACCGGCAGCGAGGCGCATCCGGACCCTGCGCGGCGCTACACCGCGGCGGTGGTCTGCGGCATCGGCTACCTGGTCGCCGGCACGCTGGCCGCCAGCATCGCGGCGCTGTTCGCCGCCTTCCCGCAGGCGCTGGTGATCGCCGTCGCCGCGTTCGCGCTGCTCGGCTCGATCGCCAGCGGCCTGACCACGGCGATGCAGAACCCCGGCGAGCGCGAGGCCGCGCTGCTGACGTTCATGATCACGGCGTCGGGCATGACGCTGGCTGGCATCGGCTCGGCGTTCTGGGGCGTGGTGGGCGGGATCGTGGCGCTGTGGGTGCTGCGGCCGCGGCAAGGCCGTTGAACGTCAAGCCCATCGTGGCACGTCACGGCTGGCCGGACGCGTAAGACAACGGCGCATCCGATCCCACCACGCCCTCTTCTTGATAGCTTTCGTCGACTCAGCACAAGCGCACGATCCCTTGGCGATTTAGCGTAGTAGCAAAAATCTTGTTCAACGTATTTTTTGCTACTACAATAACCCATGGAAATCGAGTTCGACTGCGCGAAGGACAGCAGGAACGTGTGCCAGCACGGCATATCGTTGGCCAACGCGGGGCTGATGGATTTCGACAAGGCGTTGATTGCAATAGACGACCGGAGGCAATGCGGCGAAACGCGCTACATCGCCTACGGCCCCATCGGGTCCCGCCTGCACTGCCTGGTCTTCACCATACGAGGCGACACGCTGCGGGCCATCAGTCTACGCAAGGCCAATTTCCGAGAGGTGCGAGACTATGAACAGGAAATCTAAGCTGACCCTGCCGAGCGCCGACGAGGACGCGGCGATCGCGCGTGGCATCGCGGGCGACCCAGATGCGGTCGAACTGCCTACCGAGCGAATCAAACGCATGCGGCCCGCTCGTGAAGTGTTGGCCGAAGTGCTTGGCGAAGAAAAGGCCGAGTCACTGACCAAGCGGCGCGGACGCCCTGCGCTGCCGGCTGCCGAACGCAAGGTCAGTCAAACACTGCGGCTCGACCCCGACGTTCTGCAGGCGTTCAAGGCCACCGGCGAAGGCTGGCAAACCCGTATCAACGATGCGCTGCGCGCCTATGCCAAGTCTCATCGAATGCTGCCGCGAGGATGCTGATCCCCGCATGACATTACGAGACCAATATCTGCAATCGGTCCTGGCTTGGGCAGGTGCCACGGACGCGGTGCTGGCGTTGATCCAGACCGGTTCGCTGGCACGCCAGGATGATTCCGCGGACGAGTATTCGGACCTCGATATCGAGATCATTTCGTCTGACTCGGATACCTTGGCCAAGGACGACGATTGGCTACACCGGATTGGTCCGCTGATCACGGTGTTGCGTCTCGAAGCCGGCAGCGATCAACCGTGGCCGACGCGGCTGGCGATATACCAGGGCGGCGTCAAGATCGACTTCACCGTCGCCGGCATCGAACGCCTGCGTCGAATGACCGCTCCAGACGGTCTGGACGACCTCTATGCGCGCGGCTATCACGTCCTCCTCGACAAGGCGGGGGTGGCCGCATCGCTGCCGCCTCCGCCATACCGCTTCCCTATTGAACCTCTGCCTTCACAGCGGGAATTCCAGGCGAGTGTCGAAGAGTTCTGGTTCGAGGCATTTCATGTCCCGCGCTATCTGGCGCGTGGAGAACCATGGCTGGTCAAGCAGCGCGACTGGACGATGAAGACGCTGCTGCTGCGCATGGCGCAATGGCACGCGCAGGCGCTGCATCCGGGCCAGGTCGATGTCTGGCACAACGGCCGGCGCATGGACCAGTGGGCCCATCGCGATACGTGGCATGCCATGCAGCAGATATTCGGACGTTTCGACGCCGCGGACGCACGACGCGCCTTTGAAGCGACGGTCCGGCTGTACGGGCGCCTGGGACGAGAAGTGGCGGAGCGCGCGGGCCTGGAATATCCAGAAGCCTGCGAAGATCAGATCCAGGCGCTGAATCGGGCGGTGCTTGGGGCCGCGAACTAGCGCTTCGTCACGTCGCCCGCGAACGACTGGATCTTCCGTGTCGGGCCCGACACGATCAGCAGATCGCCGGGCAACACGCGCGTGCTCGGCGTGGCGTGCTGGAAGTCCTCGTTGGCGCGCTTGACGCCCACCACGGTGACGCCCGACTTCTCGCGCACGCCGGATTCGGCCAGCGTCTGGTTGTGGGTCGACGCCGGCGCATGGACCTTGGCGATGGCGAAGCCGTCGTCGAACTCGATGAAATCCATCATGCGCCCGGTGATCAAGTGCGCGACGCGCTCGCCCATATCGGCTTCCGGATAGACGACGTGATGCGCGCCGATGCGCTGCGCGATCTGCCCGTGCTCGGCCGACATCGCCTTGACCCAGATGTCCTTGATGTCCAGTTCGGTGAGCGCCATGATCGTCATCAGGCTGGCCGCAAGGTCCGAGCCGATGCCGACGATGGCATGGGCGAAGTCGGCCACGCCGAGCTGGCGCATCACGTTGACGTTGGTCGAATCGGCCTGCACCGCATGCGTCAGGTAGTTGCCCCAGAGCTGCACGGGCTCCGCATCCTTGTCGAGGCCCATCACGTCGTGGCCCAGACGCATCAGCGACTGCGCGACCGAGCTGCCGAAGCGGCCCAGGCCGATCACGACCACGCTGTCGCCCTTCGAGAAGGAGAACTGCTCGGTAAACAATCTAGCCAACAATTGGGTGCTCCTCTGGATAGCGGAACGGCATGCGGCGCTCGCCCAATACCAGCGATGCCGCCAGCGTGATGGTGCCCACCCGGCCGGCATACATCAGCAGGATCAGCGTCAGTTGGGCCGGCACCGGCAGATCGCCGGTGATCCCCGTGGACAGGCCGGTTGTTCCGAAGGCGGCGATGACCTCGAAGATGATCTGATCTGCCGGCACGTCGGTCGTGCGCAGCAACACCAGTGTACCGAGGGTGACCAGCGCGCTGCCGAGCACCAGCACCGTGATGGCCTGGCGCTGGGCCGAGGCGCCGAGTCTGCGGCCGTATGCCTCGCAGTCGCTTTGCCCGCGAATCTCTGCGATCACCAGCAGGACCAGGATGGCGATCGTGCCCACCTTGACACCGCCGGCGGTGCTCGCGCTGCCGCCGCCGACGAACATCAGGAAGTAGTGCAGCGCCCACGTTTCGGGCGTCAGCAGGCTGATGTCCAGGGTATTGAAGCCCGCTGTCCGTGCCGCGACCGAGGCGAAGGCCGCGGACAGCAGCTTGTCGGCGGCGGACATCGGGCCCAGCGTATTCGGATTGGTCCATTCGAACAGCAGCACCCCGACGAAGCCCATCGCCAGCAGTACCGCCGTGCCGGCAAGGGTCAGCTTGGTATGCAGGGACCAATGATGCGGGCTGCGCGCCTTGCGCCGGACATCGTGCAGCACCGGGAAACCGATGCCGCCGACCACGGTCGCCAGCATCACCGGAATCAGGATCAGCGCATCGGCGGCATAGCGCGTCAGGCTGTCCGCATGGATCGAAATGCCGGCATTGTTGAAGGCGGACACCGCATGGAACAGTCCGCTCCACACGGCATCGCCCCATGGCAGGTCATGCGCATGGCGAAGCCGCAGCGTCAGCAGCGTCGCGACGATGGCCTCGGACGCCAGCGTCACCGCCAGCACCAGCCGCGCCACGCTGGTCACGTCCCCCATGCCCAGCGAGCGCGTCTCGACCTGCGTGATCAGCCTGGTGCGCAGCCGCAGCGAGCGGTTGACCATCAGCCCCAGCAGGGTGGCTGCAGTCATCATGCCGAAGCCGCCGATCTGGAACAGCACCAGAATCACGGCCTGGCCGAAGCCGGACCAGTAGGTACCGGTGTCGACGACCACGAGGCCCGTCACACAGACGGCAGAGACCGCGGTGAACACGGCCGTCAGCCACGGCACGGGCCGCCCGTCCGCCTGGGAAATCGGCAGCACCAGCAGCAGCGTGCCGGCCGCGATCGCCAGCAGGAAGGCCAGCGCGACGACGCGTGGCGGATGCGCGATGGATTTCATTGGTCGGCCATTGGCGAATCGACGGTGCGGGTCTCGTGCATGCAGGACATCGCTCGTTGTTGTCCGTCCATATTGTCGACTCCGTGAGGGCACTTCACCACGGCGCCAGGGCCTGTTTCCGCGCTACGGCAAGAGCGCCGCCGATTCTACAGGCCCTTTCGCATCGAACCTCCATGGTCATGCTGCCCCGCCATGCAGGCAAGCACCTCGCTCACCATTGCGACCTTTTTACCGTTGCCACCGTTGCCACCGTTGCGCGCGTGGTTGTAAGCCGCATTGGCGCGGATGACAAGGCTCGTTAATCACCGTTGCAAAATCGAACAGAATGTCAGACGCCTCGCCGCTACAGTGAACCTTCCCTTGCCTGTAGGCGTTTTATGGAGGTACACGAATGAAGCAACATCTGGCGAAATCCCTGTTGATGGCTGGCGCGATGATCGCGTCGTACCCGCTGCTGGCGCAGCAGTCCCAGCCGATGCAGTCGACTCAGCCGATGCCGGCCGCGCAGACGATGCAGCCGATGCAGTCCACCCAATCCTCGCCATACGCGCCATCCGCGCCATCCGCGCCATCCGCGCAACCCACCCAATCGATCCAGTCCGCGCCCGCCGCGCAGGCAATGCCGTCGGCTCAGCCGATGCAGGCGATGCCCGCGGCAACGTCGCCGGCTCAAGCCGCCGCACCGGTTGCCGGCGACCCGTACGCGCAAGCTGCCGCCCCCGCTGCTCAGCCGGCCATGGCGCCCGCCGATCCCACCCTGGTGCGCAGCACCGACCCTGCCATCGATCCGGCCAGCATGAGCCTGCCGCCCGATGCGCTCGGCACGCGCCTGGGCCAGCGCAGTCTCTTCCTCGACGGCGCCTGATCGTCGACAGTCGTTCGTAGTGCCGGACGCCGCCGCTCGGCCATCGGAGCACGAGCGGCGTCCGGCTTCCGGCGTCGCGGGCGCAGGTGCGAAGCGCGAAGACGCGACGTGTAGGGGGCCGCCAAGCGCGGAGATGCAACGCGTGGGGACCGCCAAGCGCGGAAATCGCGAAGCGCGGCTGATGCGAAATCGAATGGGGAGAGTGGTCCCGCCGACAGGAATCGAACCTGTATCTAGCGCTTAGGAGGCGCTCGTTCTATCCATTGAACTACGGCGAGCGGATAGCCGGGCATCGCTGCGACGCCCTGGGATGCGGCCACCGCTGAACCGGTGCAACCGCGCGCGCGGCCATTGGCCGAGGCAGGGGCGGAGTATAGCAAAGTCACTTGGCGGGGGGCGTCTCGCCGGCACCCGGAAATGTGCGATTTCGCGCCCGGAGCCGCGTCGGAGGTGCGATTTCACGCGCGGAGCCGCGTCGCGGGGGCGATGTCGCGCGGCGGAGCCGCGTCGTCGAACCGACCCTCGCAGAAATGAAAAGCCCGCCAATGTCCTGGCGGGCTGGCTGCGGACGGGCCGGGCAGTCTAGGTCGACGCTGGCGGCATCGCCACAAGCCACGGTGCAGGTCCTCTTCCTCATGGTTCCGCCGATGTCGCGGCCGCCCATCCGGACCACCCGGACAGTCGGAGAAAGAAGGCGCTGGCGTGCATTGCGGAGATGCCGATGGCGAACAGCGAGGCACTCGCTGAAGACGGCCATCGGGTGGGAGGGTTGTCCGCATCCGTGCCGGCACTTGGTGTCGACACTGCGAGTATAGGGCGGGGGTTCGGGGATGCAAGAGACGTGGACTCGTGACGTGACTCGCGACCTGCCGGCGTCCGTGCCGATGTCCGCCGGAAGGCGCTTGCAGACAATATTTTCGCAGCGCAGCAATATTTTTCGACTTCTGCTAGAATGCGCCCCGTGAGTTCGCAATGCGAGCCGTGCACCCGCCGACCAGCCCCCAAGGCCAGAGGCGATGCCGCTTCCGCTCTCAAGCTCTGTCGCTCGGTTCTCCGGTCGTTTGTTTCAAGTCTTCGACCACACCCGCCGCTTGCCAGAACGCCATCTCACTTGACGCCGCCTCGTCTCCGATCCTGTTGAACAGCCTCGTCGCTGTTTGCCTGCCAGGGACCCGGCTTCCGGTCTTGCACCGGTCGCCCCCTGCCTGCCGCCGTACTGCCAGCTGAGTCTGTCGTCACGGCCTTCCGATTGGCGCCGAAGCCTTTTTAAGACTTTGCACTGCGCCCACCCTCTTGCCGATGGCAGGGGTGCCATGCATCAAGACCCTTACGACATGACCCAGCACGAATTCCGTGCGGAGCAGCCTATTGCCTCCGCCAACGATATTTCCAATACGACCGCGCCGAGCCCGCTGGACCGCCTGCAAGCGATCCTCGAGCCGCAGGACGCACCCGAAGCCGCCGCCTCGGCGGCCGACGGTTTCGCCGCGCTCGGCCTCGATGCCGCGATCCTGCGCGCCCTGACCGAACTGAACTACACCGTGCCGACCCCGGTGCAGGCCCAGGCCATCCCGGCCTTCCTGGCCGGCCGCGACCTGCTGGTGTCGAGCCAGACCGGTTCGGGCAAGACCGCCGCCTTCATGCTGCCGGCGATCCAGCGCATTTCGGAGCGTCCGGCACCGAACCGCCCGCGCGCCGACGAGCCCATCAAGCGCATGAAGGGCAAGCGTCCCCGCCCGGCCCCGGCCCAGCCGTCGCTGCTGGTGCTGACGCCGACTCGCGAACTGGCGCTGCAGGTCACCGAAGCCGCCGCCAAGTACGGCCGCCATCTGCGCCGCATCATCTGCGCGAGCATCCTGGGCGGCATGCCCTATCCGAAGCAGCTGGCGATGCTGTCTAAGATGCCGGACATCCTGGTGGCAACGCCGGGCCGTCTGCTCGACCACATCGACGCCGGCCGCATCGACCTGTCGCAGCTCGACATGCTGGTGTTCGACGAGGCCGATCGCATGCTGGACATGGGCTTCTCCGACGACATCGACGCGATCGTCGCGGCGACGCCGGCCACGCGCCAGACGCTGATGTTCTCGGCGACGGTCGACGGCCGCATCGCGCAACTGGCCGCGCGCCAGCTGCGTGACCCGCAGCGCATCGAGATCGCGGCGGCGCGTGCCGACCAGAGCAACATCGAACAGCGCCTGCACTTCACCGACGACATGTCGCACAAGGAGCGTCTGCTCGACCATCTGCTGCGCGACGCGTCGCTGAAGCAGGCGATCGTGTTCACCGCCACCAAGCGCGACGCCGATTCGCTGGCCGAGCGCCTGTCGGACACCGGCTTTGCCGCCGGCGCACTGCACGGCGACATGACCCAGGGCGCGCGCAATCGCACGCTGACGGCGCTGCGCCGCGGCAATCTGCGCGTGCTGGTGGCCACCGACGTGGCCGCGCGTGGTATCGACGTGCCCGACATCACCCATGTGGTGAACTTCGATCTGCCCAAGCAGGCCGAGGACTATGTGCACCGTATCGGCCGTACCGGCCGCGCGGGCCGCTCGGGCGTGGCAATCAACCTGGTCAACCACAACGATGCCTTCCAGTGGAAGCGGATCGAGCGCTTCACCAACAACCGCATCACCGCTTCGGTGATCGAGGGCCTGGAACCGCGCCGTACGCCCAAGCCGCGCGCCGGCTTCGGCGGCAAGCCGGGCGGTGCCCGTCCGGGTAACGGTGGCGGCGGCTATCGCGGCGGCGAGCGCAAGTTCGGCGGCGGCGAGTCGCGCGGTTACGGCAACGGGGGCGGCTATCGCGGCGACCGCGAGCAGGCGCCCCGCAGCTTCGGCGGCGGCGAATCGCGTGGCTACGGCGGCAACACTGCCGGCGCCGCTGGCAACGGCAATCGCCCGTTCGGCGAGCGCAGCTTCGGCGACCGTCAATATGGCGACCGTCCGTTTGGCGACCGCAAGCCGGCCGAGCGCAGCTTCGGCGATCGCGACGGCAATCGTGGCGGCAATCGCGACGGTGCCCGCAGCTTCGGCGATGGCAACCGCAGCAGCTACGGCAATCGCCATGGCGGCAACGGCGGCGGCTACGGCGGCCAGCGTCAGGGCCAAGGCCAGGGCCGTTCGCGCTTCTCGCGTTAAGCCGGATCGGGGCTCGGCCCCGAGCCGAAAGAAAAGGACGTCTTCGGACGTCCTTTTTTCTTTGCGGAAGCGCCAAACAAAAACCCGCGCCGGCGTCCTCACGCTGCGCGGGTCGTGTTGCGGCGGGCCGATGTGTCGCCCGCCTGTTGGCCGCTATTGATTCGCTATCGGTTCGCTATCGGTTCGCTATCGGTTCGCTATTGTCCGGTAACGACGCGGGCGATGGTGCCGTTGCGGGTCGAGACCAGCAGGAACTCGTTGCCGATGCCAACCCACTGGTGCCCCTTCGGTGGGCGCTCCAGCTGAAACGACTTCCAGTCGTCGATCACGTACTGACGGTCGCGATAGGCGGTCGGCAGGCGATCGCCCTTCTTCCATTGGCCCGGCGCATAGGCATACGGCGAAGCCGAAGGTCCCGGCCCGCCGGGCGCCATGCCGGGAGGCATGCCGCGCGCGTCGCGCGCCGACGGACCGCCGCGCTCGCCGGGTTGAGCGGCTGGTCCCGACGGACCGCCCATCTGGGGGCTACCCCGTTGCGAACCGCCCATCTGCGAGCCCGTCTCCGAGCCGCCCGTCTGCGGCCCGCCCATCTGCGAGCCACCCCGCTGGGACCCGGGTTGGTCCGCCGCGCCTGTGCCGTATCCGCCGGCACCGGCCGAGCCGCCACCGGAGCTGGACTGCGCCAGGCCAACCGATGAACCGAGCACGCCCGCGGCCACCAGCAAACCCATCAACATGTGGTTCCTCTTCATCGAGATCTCCTTGTTGGTTGGGACAGCGATGGCAAGTTACACCCGGGGGCGCGAGGCGGCAACGCAGCTTTGTATCTGGATATTTCGCTTGTGCGGCCTAAGAGACGCGCGGCAACAAGCCCGCGTCGGCCGTAGCCGCAGCCGCTACAGGAAGCGGTCCAGCAGCTTGCGGCTGGCCTTGTCCAGCGAATCGAGGCTGCGGATCAGATAGTGGATGCCGTGGCTGTCCGAGATCAGCAGCGTGGTGCCCGCCAGCCGGCGGATGTCCTCCTCGCCGCGCAGCACCAGCCGGGTCGGACCGCGATCGGTCTCGACCTGCCAGGTGCTCGGCGTGGCGAAGGTCGACACGCTGACGATGCGGCGGATCTCGGGCATGAACTCGCGTCCGGCCAGCTCCTCCTCGACGATCGCACGCGCGGGCGCCGGCAGGTCTTCGAGCCGCTCGATCCAGGCCAGTTCGTGGCCATCGGTGCTGACCAGCGCGATGCCGTCGTCCGGCGCGGTGATCGGGAACGCGCGCACGGCCACCACGCCTTCATGCACGCCGCCGTCCGCGGTCCTCATCACGAGACGGCCGAAGGGATTGCGCGACAGTTCGAACGGGAATGCGACCGCAGTCGTCGATTCGCTTGCTTGCATGATCGGACTTCCTTATTGCACGACGACGGCGCCGGCCGTGACATGGGGCGCGACGGTATTGACCTCGACCGGATCGTCCGGGTCGGTATCGACGTTGCGCGCCTGCGCCTGGTACAGCTTGTAGTAGGCGCCCTCGCGCGCCATCAGCTCGTCGTGCGGGCCGACCTCGACGATGCGGCCGCGGTCCATCACCACCAGCCGGTCGGCCTTGCGCAGCGTCGACAGGCGGTGCGCGATGGCGATCGTGGTGCGGCCCTGCACCAGGTTGTCGAGCGCCTTCTGGATTTCCTTCTCGGTCGCGGTATCGACCGACGAGGTCGCTTCGTCGAGGATCAGGATGCGCGGATCGATCAGCAGCGCGCGCGCGATCGAGATGCGCTGGCGCTCGCCGCCCGACAACGCCTGCCCGCGTTCGCCGACCAGCGAGTCGTAGCCGTGCGGCAGCCGCAGGATGAACTCGTGCGCATGGGCGGCGCGCGCGGCCGCGATGATCTCGGCGCGCGTCGCATTGGGCCGCCCGTAGGCGATGTTCTCGGCGATGGTGCCGAAGAACAGGAACGGCTCCTGCAGCACCAGGCCGATATGGCGGCGATAGTCGGCCACCGCCAGCGAACGGATATCGACGCCGTCGACGCGGATCGCGCCCTCCGACACGTCGTAGAAGCGGCAGATCAGATTGACCAGCGTGCTCTTGCCAGAGCCGCTGTGGCCGACCAGGCCGATCATCTCGCCCGGACGGATCTGCAGGTCGAGCCCGCGGATCACCGCGCGGCTGCCGTAGCGGAAGCCGATATCGCGCAGTTCGATGGCGCCGCTGACCTGCGGCAACTGCGTGGGCCGCACCGGCTCCGGCACGCTCGATACATGGTCGAGGATGTCGAAGATTCGCTTGGCGCCGGCCGCGGCCTTCTGCGTCACCGAGACGATCCGGCTCATCGAATCGAGCCGCGTGTAGAAGCGGCTGATATAGGTCAGGAAGGCCACCAGCACGCCCACCGTGATGGCATCGCGCGAGACCTGCCAGATGCCGAAGATCCAGACCACCAGCAGGCCCACTTCGGTCAGCAGCGTCACGGTCGGCGTGAACAGCGACCACACCGCATTGACGCGATCGTTGATCGCCAGGTTGTGCCGGTTCGCCTCGCGGAAGCGCTCGACCTCGCGGCGCTCCTGCGCGAAGGCCTTGACCACGCGGATGCCCGGAATGGTGTCGGCCAGCACGTTGGTGATCTCGGACCAGTTGCGGTCGATCTTCTCGAAGCCATGGCGCAGCCGGTCGCGCACCTGGTGGATCATCCACGCGATGAAGGGCAGCGGCACCAGCGTGACCAGCGCGAGCCAGGGGTTGATCGAGATCAGGATGACCGCCGTCATCACGATCATCAGCACGTCGGTGAAGAAGTCGAGCAGATGCAGCGACAGGAAGACGCAGATGCGGTCGCTCTCGTTGCCGATGCGCGCCATCAGGTCGCCGGTGCGCTTGCCGCCGAAATACTCGAGCGACAGCTTCAGCAGGTGTTCGTAGGTGGTGGTGCGCAGGTCCGCGCCGATCCGCTCGGACACCCGCGCCAGCAGATAGGTGCGCGCCCAGCCCAGGCTCCAGGCGATCAGCGCCGCGCCCAGCAGGCCGCCCAGATAGAGCCGCACCAAGCCGTAGTCGATCGGCACGCCGTTCTGGTAGGGGATCAGCACCTTGTCCATCAGCGGCATGGTCAGGTACGGCGGCACCAGCGTGGCGCCGGTCGACAGCAGCGTCAGCACGAAGCCGGCGAACAACTGCATGCGGTAGGGTCGCGCGAAGCGCCACAGCCGCAGCAGCGCCCAGGTCGACGGCGGCGTCTCCAGTTCGCGGCTGCATTGCGGGCATTCGTCCTCGCCCGGCGGCAGCGGCGCGCGGCAGGTCGGGCAGACGCCCTCGACCTCGATGGCCTCGCGCGCGGCCGCGCCGGCGGCCAGACGATCGCGCTGGGCATTGAACGTGTCGAGCAGGCGCAGCGCGGCCGGATTGTTGCCCAGCGTGTAGTGCCAGGCGGCCAGCCGGCCGCTGCGATCCTGCAGCTCCAGCGTGCCGACGCCGGCGTGGTCGCCATGGTGCAGCGTCAGTTCGGCGCCGATGGGCCATTGCCGCCAGCCGCCCTGCCCGTTCCCCGCGTCCTGCGCGTTGTCCCTGGCCAGCACGCGGCGATCGGTGACAACCACCACGCCTTCTGTAAAATGCAGCCGCCGGTCGAGATCGACCTCCAGCCAGGCCAGCACCGTTTCAGCGGGCATGCCTGGGCGGGAGGCGAGTTCGGCCTCCAGCGAGACGCGCCAGGGGTCAGGCAGCGTGGGGGTCGATGATACGGAGGTGGCAGCAAGGGTCATGGTCGGCACAGCGGGCGTCGTTTCGTCGGGCTGCGCGAGCATGGCGCAAGCGGTCGGCCGACGGTCGAAACGACATGTCTTGATACAAATAAAAATGGCGGGCGCTGCCGGAATGCCGATATGTCGCAGACAATTCGGCGCAAGTGCGGTGCAAGCGCGGCGCAAGTATACATAAGCCACATCCGCGCGGCGGCGTCTGTCGCGGCGCACAAACGCTTTTTCGTCGGGAAGTCAACCAGGTCTACGCTGTAACGTTATTGAAAGGTTAGACTTCCGCCCCACGGGCGCATCGCCCATGCCTCAAGCTAATTCAATGAAGAAAAAGGACATTGAGATATTCGATGTCATGTCGCTGCGCGGCCCCAATATGTGGACATATGGGCCGGTGCTGGAGGCGTGGGTCGATATCGGAGAACTGGAGGAATACCCCTCCAACAAGATCCCCGGTTTCTACGAGCGCCTCTCGGCCTGGCTGCCTTCGCTGATCGAGCACCGGTGCAGCATCGGCGAACGGGGCGGCTTCCTGCAGCGGCTGAAGGAAGGCACCTGGCCCGCCCACATCATGGAACACGTGACGCTGGAGCTGCTGAGCCTGGCCGGCATGCCCGGCGGCTTCGGCAAGGCGCGCGAGACCCCGCTGGTGGGCGTCTACAAGGTCATCGTGACGGCCTGGGACGAACGCGTGGCGCGCGCCGCGCTGTTCCTCGCGCGCGACCTGGTGATGGCCGCGATCGAGGACCGCGCCTTCGACGTCGACGCGGCGGTGGACGAACTGCGCAGCCTGATCGATCGCCACTGGCTGGGCCCGAGCACGGCCTGCATCGTCTACGCCGCCGACGACCGCCGTATCCCCGCGCTGCGCCTGTCCGACAGCAATCTGGTCCAGCTGGGCCATGGCGCACGCCAGCGCCGCATCTGGACCGCCGAGACCGACCGCACCAGCGCCATCGCCGAAAGCATTTCGCGCGACAAGGACCTGACCAAGTCGCTGCTGGAATCGTGCGGCGTGCCGGTGCCCGAGGGCCGGCTGGTGCAGAGCGCCGACGACGCCTGGGAGGCCGCCGAAGAGATCGGCGTGCCGGTGGTGGTCAAGCCCTACGACGGCAACCACGGCCGCGGCGTGTTCACCAACCTGATCAGCCGCGAGGAAGTGCAGACCGCCTATGCGGTGGCCATCGAGGAAGGCAGCGGCGTCATCGTCGAGCGCTTCGTCCCCGGCAACGAACACCGCCTGCTGGTGGTCGGCGGCCGGCTGGTGGCGGCGGCGATGGGCGAATCGGCGAGCGTGGTGGGCGACGGCAAGTCGACCATCGACGAGCTGATCGAACTGCAGATCAACTGCGACCCGCGCCGCGGCAACACCGAGGATCATCCGCTGAACCGCGTGCGGCTCGATTCGGCCGCCCGTCTCGAACTGAAGCGCCAGGGCTTCACCGCGGAGTCGGTGCCGCCCGAGGGCCGCCATGTGCTGATCCAGCGCAACGGCAACGTGGCGTTCGACGTCACCGACCGCGTCCACCCGAGCGTCGCCGCGCATGCCGCGCTGGCGGCGCGCGTGGTGGGCCTGGATATCGCCGGCATCGACCTGGTGGCCGAGGACATCTCGCGCCCGCTCGCCGAACAAGGCGGCGCGATCGTCGAGGTCAATGCCGGCCCCGGCCTGCTGATGCATCTGAAGCCCGCCGCCGGCACGCCGCGTCCTGTGGGCCGCGCCATCGTCGATCATCTGTTCCCGCCCGCGGCCGACGGCGACGCCCCGGCCGACGACGGCCGCATTCCCGTGGTCGGCATCACCGGCACCAACGGCAAGACCGTGGTCGCCAAGCTGGTCGCGCGCCTGCTGCAGCTGTCCGGCCGCCATACGGGCCTGGCCTGCAGCGACGGCCTGTATCTGGATCGACGACTGGTCGAAGGCGGCGATCGCGCCAACTGGGAGGCCGCCACCCGCGTGCTGAAGAACCGCGCCGTCGAGGCGGCCGTGTTCGAGAACGACAGCGGCACGATGCTGTCCGAGGGCCTGGCCTACGATCGCTGCCTGGTGGGCGTGGTGACCAATATCGATACCCCCGACCACCTCGGCCACTACTACATCGAAGACGCCGAGAAGATGTACAGCGTGTTGCGCACGCAGGTCGACGTCGTGCTCAAGCACGGCGCCGCGGTGCTCAACGCGCGCGATCCGCTGGTGGTCGAGATGGCCGAGCTGTGCGACGGCGACGTGATCTTCTTCGGCGCCAGCGCCGAGCTGCCCGCGATCGCCCAGCACCGCGCCGCCGGCAAGCGCGCGGTGTACGTGCGCGACGGCCGCATCGTGCTGGCCACCGGCAACAGCGAGCTGCCGCTGGCCGACGTCGCGGCGATTCCGCTGACCTATGCGGGCCGCGTCGGCTTCCAGATCGAGAACGTGCTGGCGGCGGTTGCCGCGGCGTGGGCGCTGGGCATCTCGCACGAGCTGATCCGCGCCGGCGTGATGACCTTCGACGTGGGCCAGCTCGACGTGCCGGGCCGCTTCACGCTGTTCGAGCGCAACGGCGCCACGGTGATCGTCGACGACGCGCACAACGCGCCGGCGCTCGAGGCACTGGCCAAGGCGCTGGACCGCTTCCCGTCCGAACGCCGGCTGGCCGTGTTCGGCGCCGGCGTCGACCGCCGCGACGCCGACCTGATCGAGCAGGGCAAGGCGCTCGGCGCCGCCTTCGATCGCGTGTTCCTGTGCGAAGACCGCAGCGTCACGCGAAAGCTGCCCGACAGCGAGGCGCGCGCGCTGCTGAAGAAGGGACTGTACGAAGGCCGCCGCGTCAACAAGATCATCGACCAGGGCAGCCGGCGCGAGGCCGTCGAGGCCGCGCTGTCGCAGCTGGTGGCGGGCGATCTGCTGGTGCTGCAGGCCGACGAGGCCGACATCGGCACCACGCTGGACCAGGTCCACCATTGGCTGGGCCAGCCGGCCCGGCGCGGTTGACCGGCCGGCATCGATGGTCAGAGGCAAGGCGCCGAGGCTCCGACACTCTGAAGCGCTGAAGGATAGAACGGTCGCCTGCCGCGGGGTCGCGCCCCGCCCGGCCGGCGACCGACCGATAGGAAACTGATTGATGGAAGTCTCACGCATCCGCGCGCTGCGCGGTCCGAACCTGTGGTGCCGCCACACCGCGATCGAAGCGATCGTCGCGTGCCCCGACGAAGCCGGCACGATCGAGGACCTGCCGGGTTTCGAGGAGCGCCTGCGCGCCCGCTTCCCCGACATCGGCCCGCTGCGCCCCGACGATGCGCACGGCGATGCCTCGCTGGCCCATGCGCTCGAATGCGCGACGCTGCGGCTGCAGGCCGCCGCCGGTTGCCCGGTGACCTTCAGCCGTACCTCGCCCACCGTCGAGCCCGGCACCTATCAGGTGGTGGTGCAGTACAGCGAGGAAGAGGTCGGACGCCTCGCGCTCGATCTCGCCCAGCAGCTGTGCCGCGCCGCGCGCGACGACACGCCGTTCGATCTGGACGGCGCGCTGGCCCGCCTGCGCGAGCTCGACGAGGACGTGCGCCTCGGACCGAGCACCGGCTCCATCGTCCATGCCGCGATCGCGCGCGGCATCCCCTATCGCCGCCTCACGCAGGGCAGCATGGTGCAGTTCGGCTGGGGTAGCCGCCAGCGGCGCATCCAGGCCGCGGAAACCGACATGACCAGCGCGGTCGCGGAATCGATCGCGCAGGACAAGGAGCTGACCAAGAGCCTGCTGCATGCGGCCGGCGTGCCGGTGCCGCAGGGCCGCTCGGTGTGCAGCGCCGAGGAAGCCTGGCAAGTCGCGCAGGAGATCGACGCGCCGGTGGTGGTCAAGCCGCGCGACGGCAACCAGGGCAAGGGGGTGGCCGTGCGCATCCGCACGCGCGAGGAAGTGATGGCGGCCTATGAGGTCGCGGCCGAGATCAGCAGCGACGTGATCGTCGAACGCTATATCCCGGGGCACGATTTCCGTCTGCTGGTGGTCGGCAATCAGCTGGTCGCCGCGGCCCGGCGCGATCCGCCCCAGGTCATCGGCGATGGCGTGCATACCGTGCGCCAGCTGGTCGACGAGGTCAATCGCGATCCGCGCCGCGGCGAGGGCCACGCGACCTCGCTGACCAAGATCCGCTTCGACGATATCGCGCTGGCCACGCTCGCCAAGCAGGGCCTCACCGCGGAATCGGTGCCGCCCAAGGGCACGCGCGTGATCCTGCGCAACAACGCCAACCTGTCGACCGGCGGCACCGCCACCGATGTCACCGACGACGTGCATCCCGAGATGGCGGCGCGCGCGGTGGCCGCGGCGCAGATGGTCGGCCTCGACATCTGCGGCGTCGATGCGGTCTGCGAGACCGTGCTAAAGCCCTTCGAGGAACAGGCCGGCGGCATCGTCGAGGTCAATGCCGCGCCGGGCCTGCGCATGCATCTGCAGCCGTCCTACGGCAAGGGCCGCGCGGTCGGCGAGGCGATCATCTCGACGATGTTCGCCGACGGCGACGACGGCCGCATTCCGGTGGTCGCGGTGTCGGGCACCAACGGCAAGACCACCACGGTCCGGCTGATCACCCATCTGCTGGCCGGCAGCGGCCTGCGCATGGGCATGACCGGCACCGACGGCGTCTACATCAACGGCCAGCGCATCGACACCGGCGACTGCAGCGGCCCGCGCAGCGCGCGCAACGTGCTGATGCACCCCGACGTCGACGCGGCCGTGTTCGAGACCGCGCGCGGCGGCCTGCTGCGCGAGGGGCTGGCGTTCGACCGCTGCGATGTCGCGGTGGTGACCAATGTCGGCGAAGGCGACCACCTCGGGCTGTCCTATATCAGCACGGTCGAAGACCTGGCAGTGCTCAAGAGCGTGATCGTGCAGAACGTCTCGCCGCAGGGCATGGCCGTGCTCAACGCCGCCGATCCGATGGTCGCGCGCATGGCCGACGCCTGCCCCGGCGCGGTGACCTTCTTCGCCCGCGATGCCGAGCACCCGGTGCTGGCCACGCATCGCGCGCAGGGCAAGCGCGTGGTGTTCACCGACGGCGGCGATCTGGTCGCCGCCGAGGGCGACACGCAGGTACGCATCGCGCTGAAGGACATCCCGCTGACGCGCGGCGGCAGCATCGGCTTCCAGGTCGAGAACGCGATGTCGGCGACCGCGGCCGCGTGGGCGCTGGGCATCGACTGGTCGGTGATCCGCCGCGGCCTGGCGACCTTCGTCAGCGACGCCGCCAGCGCGCCGGGCCGCTTCAATCTGTTCGACTACCGCGGCGCCACGCTGATCGCCGACTACGGCCACAACCCGGACGCGATCCAGGCGCTGTGCAACGCGATCGAGACGATGCCGGCGCGCCGCCGCATGGTGGTGATCAGCGGCGCCGGCGACCGCCGCGACGAGGACATCCGCCGCCAGACGCAGATCCTCGGCGGCGTATTCGACGACGTGGTGCTGTACCAGGACCAGTGCCAGCGCGGACGCGCCGACGGCGAGGTGCTGGCGCTGCTGCGCGAGGGGCTGGAAGGCGCCACGCGCGCCAGCGCGGTCGAAGAGATCCGCGGCGAATTCCTCGCCATCGACACCGCGCTGGGCCGCCTGCAGCCGGGCGACCTGTGCCTGATCCTGGTCGATCAGGTCGAGGAAGCGCTGGACCACATCGCGAAGCGGATCGCGGAAGCGGGTTGAGGCGTCAGCCCTCTCCCCAGCCCTCTCCCCAGCCCTCTCCCGCTCGCGGAAGAGGGGCCGGGGGAGAGGGCAACAGCGCCCGCCTCTCCTACATGCCCCTCAATGCCGCCCCGGCAACGACAACCTGCGCTCCAGCAGCCGCTGCACGAACGACAGCAGCGTGCTCAAGACCCAGTAGATCGCCGCCGCGGCCAGGTAGAGCGGCAGCGGCTGGTAGGTCGCGGCAATCAATTCCTGCGTGGTGCGCAGCAGTTCGGTGACCGTGATCACCGACACCAGCGAGGTGTCCTTGATCAGGCTGATCAGGCTGTTCGACAGGCTCGGCACCGCGATGCGCAGCGCCTGCGGACCGACCACGTAGCGCAGCGTCTGCGCCGGCGTCAGCCCGAGGCTATAGGCCGCCAGCCATTGCCCGCGCGAGATGCCGAGGATCGCACCGCGCATGCTCTCCGACAGATAGGCGCCGACGTTCAGGCTCAGCGTCAGCACCCCCGCCGGGGTCGGTTCGAGCGCGATGCCGATGCCCGGCAGGCCGTAATACACCACGAAGATCTGCACCAGCAGCGGCGTGCCGCGCATCACGCTGACATAGACGCGCGCGATCGCCCGCAGCACGCGGTTGTGGCCGATCCCCATCAGCGCGACCACCAGCCCGATCACCAGCCCGAAGGCCATCGACGACAGTGCGAACTTGATGGTCAGCACCATGCCTTGCAGCAGCACGGGCAGCGAATCGATTACCAGTTGGAGGGATGGCATGGCAGGCGGGATCAGGGGCGCAAGTGGCCGCGCAAGAGAGCGCGCAAAGTCGGAATCATAAAGTGGTGCCCCAAAAAACAAAACGGCAGTGCGATTGCACTGCCGTCTGCCATTTGGCGATCCGTCGGCTTACTTGGTCGGCTTGGTCACGTCCGCGCCGAACCACTTGACCGACAGCCTGGTCAGCGTGCCGTCCTTGCGCAGATCGTCGAGCGCGCGGTCGATGGCCTGCGCGAACTTGGGGTTGTCCTTGCGGTACGGGATCGCGACCTCGGTATCGCCGCCCTGCACCACCGCGCCGGCGCGCAGCGGCAGATTCGACGTCTTGATCAGGTAGTTGACCATCAGCCGGTCGTTCAGCGCGGCATCGACACGCTGCGCGGCCAGGTCGCGCAGATATTCGGGCGCGCCGGGATACGTCTTGACGTCGATGCCCGCCACCGACTTGGCCAGCTCGTTGTAGTTGCTGCCGAGGCTGACGCCCAGCCGCTTGCCCTTCAGATCCTCCAGCGACTTGAATTCGCGCTTGTCGTCCTTGCGCTGGATCAGCTGCGCGGCCGAGTAGACGTAGGGCTTGGAGAAATCCAGCACCTGCTTGCGCTGCGGCGTCACGTTGACCTGATTGACGATCACGTCGAACTTGCCCGCCTGCAGGCCGGCGATGATGCCGCTCCATTCGGTGGTGACGAACTCCGGCTTGACGCCCAGCTTGCCGGCCACCGCGCGCGCGACGTCGACGTCGAAGCCCTCGAGCTGGTTGTTGGCGCCGCGATAGCCGAACGGCGGATAGGTGCCCTCCAGGCCGATCTTCAGGACGCCGGCCTGCTTGACGTTGTCGAGCAGATCGGCGGCATGGGCGCCGGCCATCGCCATGGCGAGCAGCGGCGCCGCGATCAGGGGGCGAATCCAGCCAGCGGGAAACCAGGTCATCGAGTTCTCCAAACGAAGTTGATGGACGGCATGATAGTGCATGCGCCTGACGGCGCTTCGGCAGCGTTTCGGTAGCGCTTCGGCACGCCATGCGTACCGGCACAGAGTAAGTCAACCGCTATCGAATCAAAAATAACAATTTATTATGGCTATATAACGACCGATCCAGGCGGCGTTCCGTTCTCATTGACAGCCCGCATCGGCCTGCACCATCATCGAAGCGCCCCTCCGGCCTCAAGCCACCGGCCCCTGCCGCCATCGCCATGTTCGTCCTGATCCTGCTGCTGCTGATCCTGATCAGCGCCTTCTTCTCGATCTCCGAGATCGCCCTGACCGCCGCGCGCCGCACCAAGCTGCAGACGCTGTCCGAGCGTGGCGACCGGCGCGCGACCAAGGTGATGCTGCTCAAGGAGGAGCCGGGCAACTTCTTCACCATCGTGCAGATCGGCGTCAATACCGTCGCCATCCTGGCCGGCGTACTGGGCGAGAAGCATCTGTCGGACTTCGCCTTCGCGCTGCTGTCGCCCTATTTCACCGACACGGTCGCGCAGCGCATGGCCAATATCGGCTCCTTCCTGCTGGTCACGCTGCTGTTCATCCAGTTCGCCGACCTGATTCCGAAGCGGATCGCGATGAGCTTCCCCGAAACGTGCGCGCTGGCGGTGATCGGGCCGATGCTGTGGCTGCTGAAGGTGCTCAAGCCGCTGGTCTGGCTGTTCAACGCCGCCGCCGACGCCGCGCTGAAGCTGCTCGGCCTGCCGACCAAGGCCGTGGAGCAGATCACGTCCGAAGACATCGCGGCGATGGTCGATGCCGGCGCAGAGGCCGGCGTGCTGCTCAAGCACGAGATCCATCTGATCGAGAACGTGTTCGAGCTCGACTCCAAGAGCGTGACGGCGATCATGACGCCGCGGGACGAGGTGGTGTACCTCGCGCTGGACGAAAGCCCCGACAGCCTGCGGCGCAAGCTGGTCAAGTATCCGCACGCGCAATATCCGGTCTGCGACCACGACCTGGACGACGTGCAGGGCTTCGTCGAATCGCAGGACATCCTGCGCTCGATGCTGGCCGACGAGGCGGATTCCGCGATCGCCAACCTGGCGCGGCACTACGACAAGAACGTGCTGGTGATTCCCGACACGCTGACGCTGTCCGAGGCGATGACGCGCTTTCGCGAGATGCACCAGAGCTTCGCGGTGGTAATGAACGAATACGGGCTGGTGGTCGGCATCGTCACGCTCGACGATATCGTCGGCGCGCTGATGGGCGACATCTTCTATTCGTCGGAGGACGAGCAGATCGTGCGGCGCGACGAGGACTCGTGGCTCGTCGATGGCGTGACGCCGCTGGTCGACCTGAAGAAGGCGCTCGATCTCGACACGCTGCCGGCCGAGGACTATGTCGACACCGCGGCCGGACTGGTGATCTACACGCTGAAGCGCATCCCGAAGAAGTCGGAGTTCATCGAGACCGCGGGCTACCGCTTCGAGGTGCTCGACATCGACCACCACAAGATCGACCAGCTGCTGGTGTCGCGGCTGCCGGCGGGGCGCGGCGGTGGCACTGGCACTGGCACTGGCACTGGCACTGGCACTGGCACTGGCACCGGCACTGGCACTGGCACCGGCACTGGCACTGGTACTGGCACTGGTACTGGCACC
>NZ_JCBAJO010000061.1:0-22671 GCF_059772245.1 Cupriavidus sp. R6-3 | reverse complement strand
GTGCGGCGCCTGCCGCCAGGCCGCCGACCAGGGCGATCACCGGGACCGCCGTTATCGTCCTCATCACGAAAGGCTCTCCAATGGGGGACCGTCCCTGGCACCGGCCTAGCCATCGGCCGGGCGGCGGGGATCGGGTCGTGGGTTGCGGCCAGAAGCGCCGCGGGGGTCGACGCCGCCGTCGAGGCCTGGCGTGGAGCTGTCGGTGTCGGTGCAGCTGTCGGTGTCGTTGTCGGTGTCGGTGTCGGTGTCGTTGTCGGTGTCGTTGTCGGTGTCGGTGTCGTTGTCGGTGTCGTTGTCGGGGTCGGGGTCGGGGTTCGGGTCGGGGTCCGGGTCCGGGTCCGGGCCGGGGTCGGGGTCGGCGTCGCCGTGGGTGTCGGTGTCGCTGTGGGTGCCCGCGTCGCTGTCGCCTTCCGTGTCCTCGCCGACGTCCAGGTCGTCGTCCGAATCGTCATTCAGCTCGTCATCCAGGTCGTCATCGCCGATGCCCTCCTCCGCCTGCCTCATCTCGTTGACCAGGCTGAGGATCTCGGCGACCGGCTCGAACAGCTCGGCGGGAATGTAGTCGCCAACCTCGGTACGCGCATGGAGCCGGCGCGCGACATAGACCTGCTCGACCATCGGCACGCCCGCCTCCTCGGCGATCGCGATCATTTGCAGCGCACGCGCATCGACGCCCTTCTCGATGACCTGGGGCAGCGGCGTCTCGCCGGCCACGAAGTACAGGCAGACCGCGACATGGGTCGGGTTGCGCACCACCGCGGTGGAACGCTTGACGTTCGCCGCCATGCTGCCGCTCTGGATATCGCGATGGATCTCCTTGCGCTTGTGCTTGATATGCGGGTCGCCCTCGGTGTTCTTGAATTCCTTCTGGATCTCGTCGCGGCTCATCATCAGCTGCTTGGTCAGGCTGCGCTTCTGGAACACCAGATCCGCGATGGCGAACACCACGTAGAACAGCACCAGGATTCCCCACAGCCAGCCGATCAGCACACCGGTGACCCGCAGCCCGCACTCGGCGCCGCACAGCGGCAGGAACTGGAAGGAATAGAGGTAGCGCTTGATCAGCAGATAGAAGGCGATGCTCAGGATCGACACCTTGAGCAGCGACTTGCCGAACTCGAACAGCGAACGCAGCGAGAACAGCTGCTTCGCGTTGGTCAGCGGGTTGATGCGCTCGCCTTTCGGCTTGATGACCTTCGGCGCGAACAGCGGGCCGATCTGCGACATCACCGCGCCCACCGTCGCCAGCACGAGCACGATGGCGACCGGCGCCAGCAGATGCAGCATCAGCGTGCCGGATACCGTCGCCACGCGCCACATCGCCACACGCAACGGCTCGCCGGTGCTGGCGATCGCCACCTCGATGATGTTCTGGAAGGCGTCGACGATGTCCTCGCCGCGCACCCAGAAGTAGCCGAGCAACACGGCGAGCTGGATGCCGGTGGCGATCTCCACGCTCTTGGCGATCTGGCCTTCCTCGCGCGCATCGCGGATCTTCTTCGGCGTCGGCTGTTCGGTCTTCTCGGTCATCGCATGGTCCCGAGCAGATTGGCCACCACGCCGCCGAACGCATCGAAACGCTGCTGGAAGGCACCCACCGCGTAGCTCATGCCGATGGCCAGCACGAACAGCGCCAGCGCGCTCTTGATCGGCATCGCGACAAAGAACACGTTCAACTGCTGCGCCGAGCGATTGACCAGGCCGAGCGCGGCATCGATCAGCACCATCACCACCAGCGCGGGCAGCGCGAAGCCGATGCACAGCTCCATCATCAGTTGCCACTGATGGGCGATAAAGCCCGGGAAGCTCGCCGACAGATGCCAGCCGCCGAGCAGCGGCATGCTCTGATACGAGGCATAGAGCGCGGTAAGCATCGCGTTGAAGCCGCCGCCGACCAGAAACAGCACCGCGAGCACCTGCGTGAACAGCACGCCGAACACCGACGACTGCTCTTCCAGCATTGGGTTCAGCACCGAGGCCATCGAGGTGCCGCGCACGGTGTCGATCACGGTGCTGGCCATGTCGATGGCCCAGAAGGGAATGGTTGCGCAGAAGCCCATCACCAGCCCGATGGCGAACTCCTGCATCACCAGCAGGGCCAGGGCCGGCAGCGACAGTTCGGAAAACTGCGCGGCCTGCGCGAGCTGCATCGGCAGCGCGGGCAGCGCCATCACCAGCACCAGCGCATTGCGGATCAGGCCGCCCCCGAGCGCGCGCGCCGAGAACATCGGCATCAGCACCAGCATGCCAAGGGGGCGCAGCATCGTCAGTGCGAGCGTCGGAACGATATGCTGCCAGCCGTCCACCTATTTCCCCATCACGGAAATCTGCTCGAACGCCATGTTCGTATAGCCGATCAGCGTGGCGCCCATCCAGTGATAGGTCATCACCAGCGTGACGCAGACCGCGATCAGCTTCAGCAGGAACTGGATCGTCTGGTCCTGGACCTGCGTCAGTGCCTGCACCAGGCTGACCAGCACACCGACCACCGACGCGACGACGACGACGGGCAGCGACAGGATCAGCACCAGCCACAGCAGGTTGGACGCCAGCTGCGCAATGATTTCGTTGCTCATAGGTAGGACTGGATCAACTGGCCGAGCAACTTCTCCCAACCGCCGATCATCACGAACACCAGCAGCTTGATCGGCAGCGAGATCGTCACGGGAGACACCATCATCATCCCCATCGCCAGCAGTACATTGGAGACGATCAGGTCGATGGCGACGAAGGGCAGGTAAAGCAGCAGGCCGATCTTGAAGGCCTCCACCAGCTCGCTGACGGTGAAGGCCGGGATCAGCACCACCAGCGAATCGTCCGGAATGCGATTGCGGTAGGGCTCCGGCCACATCTTCTCGCCGATGTCCATGAAGAAGCGGACCTGCTGCGGACTCGCCTTGCCCTTGATGAACTCGCGGTAAGGCTCGAGCACCCGGGTTTCGACCTGGCCGAACAGATCCGGCGCCTCCATCCTGACCGGATTGGCCTTCAGGTTGTCGCTGATCGCCATGCCCACCGGCGCCATGATGAACAGCGTCAGCACCAGCGAGAGCCCGTAGATCGCCATGTTCGGCGGAATCTGCTGGATGCCGAGCGCATTGCGCAGCGTGGACAGCACGATCGAAATTTTCAGGAAGGCCGTGCCCATCACGATGAAGAGCGGCAGCAACGACAGCGCGAACAGCAGCAGGATCAGCTGCAGAGGATGATCGGCAAGCGACATGATCTGGTCCGTGGGTGAGCGATCATTCTCGGCATGGCCGGTGAACGCCGGCATCGGGCCCATGCCTGAAATCGCCGGCCTTCACTCGATCCGCATCACCAGCTTGTCGCCCACGCGCAGCAGCGTGCCGTGGGCGATCGCCTGCCCCGAGACCGTCAGCGTGACCCGGCCGTGGCTGGCGTGAGCCAGCTCCAGCATCTGCCCCGTCTGCAACTCGCGCAGCGTATCGAGGGACAGCGACAGCCGCCCCACTTCGGCCACCGCGGTCAGCACGATGTTGTCGTCGTCCAGCGGGCTGCCGCGCAGCGTGACGTCCGTCTCTTGTTCCATGCCGGTTTCCTCATTGCATGCGTATTCGATATGCCAGGCGCCGTGCGCAAAGCACGCCAGCGCCAGCGGGCGTTCGGCGACCAGCCAGGCGTGGCCGTGCTCGATCGCCGCGGGGCGCTCGAGCACGACGCCGTCGCCGGGCATCAGCCCGGCGAGTTGCGCGCGGCTCAGGCGTGCCCATCCGGCCGCGAGCGCGACCGGGATCGGCGGGATCACCAGCGGCGGCCGGCGGTCTTCCATCGTTTGTGCCAGTGCGGCGATCCACGATTCGGGCCAGTCCAGCAGGCGCAGGTCGAGCTCGGCATCGGCGCGGCACAGCGTCAGCGTGGGCGCGATCGCACGCACGCAGCTGCCGGGCTCGGCGGCGCAGAAGTGCGGCGCGCCCAGACCGGCCTGGCGGGCATGGTGCTGCAGCGGCGACAGCGTCCACTGGCCCAGCAGGCTGAGCAGATCGGGCGGGATCTGCTGGAAGCGCTGTACCGCCAGCCGCGGCGCCAGCCATTCGCACCAGGCGTCGGCGTCGGCCCAGGCGCGGGCACGCTGCCCGTCGATCGACATCGACATCACCACGCCGTCGCCGCCGCAGGGCTTCAGGTCGAGCACGATCGCGCCGGCATCGGCTTGCGCTTCGGTATCGCTGGTGTCGCTGGTGTCGCTGGTGTCGCTGGTGTCGCCGATGCCGCCGATGCCGTGGCCCCAGCCGTCGCGGTCTGCTGCGTGAACGTCGGTGTGAGCGCCGGCGTGAGCGTCGGCGTGGACGTCGGCGTGGACATCGGGAAGCGGATCGCCGCCGAACGCATCGAGCCGCCGGATCGGATCCACCAGCGGGTCCATCAGCGGGTCAATCGGCGGATCGGCGGTGCCGAGACGATCCAGCGCCTGCAACGCGTCCAGTCCCTCGCCGCGGGCGCTGCCGCCCGCGCCAATACGCCGCCCGCCGGCTGCGGCACTGGAGCGGCCAGGGCCGATTGCCCGCGCCAGTTCCAGCTCCTGATCGCTCCATTCATCGAGTAGCATCGGCTACCTCCAATCGAATCACTTCACCGGTCTGCCTGGCCACCTCGTCGCTCAACGACGACTTCGCTTCGACCAGGCGCTTGTGCTGCTGCCGGTTCAGCGGCCGCAGCGTGACGACGACCTGCCCCGCATGCAGCGACGCCTGCAGCTCCATGCCGGCCCATGCCCCCTGCGTGAAGCGGACATGCATTGCATTGCCGTTCAGGCGCGTCTGCGTACCCGGCGCAAAGCGGTCGGCTTCGACGTCGCCGGGCGCGGTGGCCTCGGCGCGGCCGGCGTCCTGGCCACCGCAGGCGACCGCTGCAGCCGTTGCCGCCGACTCTGGCCGCGCGCCGCCGAGCATCGACCACCATGCCGGCGGCAGGAACGCTGGCGTCCCAGTGGGCTCCGCTTCCTCGGCGCCCCGCTCCCGGGCTCGCCTGCGCTTGCGCATCGCCGCATCGAACTGCGCCGACTGCTCCGGCTCCACCTTGCGGCGCTCGTCGCGATCGCGGCCGCCCTTGCCCGGGACGCCGCCGACGGGAGACACACTCATCGCTGCTCCTCCATTAGCGCAGCCAGCTTCTCCTGGCCGCGCAGGTTCTCCTTCAGTGCCCGCGCAGTCTGCGCCGCCTGGGCCCGGCAATCGGCGATCTGCTCGGCGAGCTTGCGCAGGGCAGCCTGCAGCTGCTGTTCGCGCTGATAGAACTCGGCGAACTGGCGCTTGAGCTTGTGGAAGTCCCGCGGGTCGACCGCCTGCTCCGTCTGGTTGGCGGCACGCCACTGGGCGCGCAGATCGGCCTGCTCGGCCTTGTGCGTGTCGGACTGCTGCCGGCACTCGCGCATGTCCGCCTCGATGCGACGGGCGCGATGGCGCAGCACGCCTTCCCGGCAAGTCTTGATGGTGCGCAACTGATCGAGCATCTGCGCGGTGGTGAGCCTGGCCATCACCCCTCCACGACCTGTCGCAGCTGGCGCAGCGTGCCCTGGTAATCGGCGCGTTCGCCGGTGCCCTGGCACAGGAATGCCTCCAGCCCGGCGCGGCGATCCAGCGCATCGTCGGCCTCGGCGTCGTGACCGCGTTCGTATTCGCCGACGCGCACCAGCAGTTCGATTTCCTTGTACTGGGCCAGCAGCCGGCGCGCCTTTCCGGCCCACTGCCGATGTTGCTCGCTGGTGACCTGGTGCATCACGCGACTGATGCTGGCCGGGATATCGATGGCGGGATAGTGGTTCTTTTCCGCCAGCTCGCGGGACAGCACGATATGGCCGTCGAGGATCGAGCGGACCTCGTCGGCGATCGGCTCGGTCATGTCGTCGCCCTCGACCAGCACGGTGTAGATGCCGGTGATGCTGCCGCTGGCGGCGCAGCCCGCCCGCTCCAGCAGGCGCGGCAGGCGCGCGAACACACTGGGCGGGAAGCTGCCGGCGGCCGGCAGTTCGCCGGCGGCCAGCCCGATCTCGCGGCCGGCGCGCGCGAAGCGCGTCAGCGAATCGACCATCAGCAGCACGTTCAAGCCCTGATCGCGAAAGTACTCGGCGATGGTGGTCGCGGTGTAGACCGCCTTCAGGCGTTCCAGCGCCGGCCGGTCCGAGGTGGACACCACCACCACCGAGCGCTCGCGCGCCTCGGCCGTCAAGGTCTGATCGAGAAACTCGCGGACTTCGCGCCCGCGCTCGCCCACCAGCCCGAGTACCACCACGTCGGCCAGGCTGCCGTCGCAGATCATGCCGAGCAGCGTGCTCTTGCCCCCGCCCGCGGCGGCGAAGATGCCGATCCGCTGGCCGCGGCCGCAGGTCAGCATGCCGTCGATCGCGCGCACGCCAAGCGGCAGCACCTGATCGATCAGCGTGCGCGTCAGGGGATCCGGTACCGCGGCCTCCAGCGCGCGCGTTTCGCACGCCGACGGCACCGGCGGGCCGCTCATCCGGCGGCCCAGGCCGTCGACCACCGAGCCGATCAGATGCGGCCCGACCGGAATGCGATGCTCGGTGCCGAGCGGGCGCACCAGTGCGCCGCAGCTCATGCCGATCGGCTCGGAGAATGGCGACAGCAGCGCGATCTCGCGTTGCAGGCCGACTACCTCGGCCTGCATATCCGCGCCGATCAGGCAGAGTTCGGCCAGCGCGGCGTCGGGCAGGCTGGCCTTGATCAGCGTGGGTCCGATTTCGACCACCCGGCCGAAGCGCTCCACGCCATCGTCCAGCGCGGGCAGCGTCAGGCGGCCCGCCACCTCGGAGACGATCGCGTCGACGTCAGGCATACGCATCGTCGTACTCCCCGATCATGTCGATATTGCCGAGCACGTGCAGTTGCACGTCGTCGCCCAGCTCCTGGTACGACAACACCGGCACGCTGAACAACTCGCGCTCGAGGAACTTGCGCAGGAAGCGGCGCACGTCGATGGCGGTAACGAGCGCACCCTCCATGTCCTCGCGTCCGGCGATGCCGGCCTTGATGCGCGCCACGATGGCCTCGATCTGGTCGCCCTGCAGGGTCGAGTAGGCGCCGGCGGCGGTCTGCCGCACCGAGTCGCGAATCATGTTCTCGATGCCGTCGCCGATCAGCCAGACGTTGATCCGCCCTTCGCCGCGCGTATGCCTTCCGACGATCTGGCGGCGCAGCGCGACGCGGACGTATTCGGTCAGCATCACGGTCTCCTTCTCCTTCGGCGACCACTCGATCAAGGCCTCGAAGATCGTGCGCAGGTCGCGGATCGAGATGCCTTCGGCCACCAGCCGCTGCAATACCTCCGAGACCTTGCTGATCGGCAGCTGGCGCTGCAGCTCCTTGACCAGCTCGCCGTAGCGCGCCTCCATCGCGTCCATCAGGTAGCGGGTTTCCTGCACGCCGATGAATTCGTCGGCGAAGCGGTCCACGGTCAGCGCGGTGGCGTACGACACGACCTGCGATCCGGCGAGCAGCGACAGGCCCGACTGCGCCAGCGAGCCCTCGTGCTCGGGCGCGATCCATTGCAGGGTCAGCCCGCCGAACGGCAGGTTGTCGACGCGCTCGGCGATCGGCATGGCGCCGGTCTGCCGCGCCAGCAGCAACCGCCCTGCCGGCATGGCGACCTTCAGCACCGGCTCGCTGTACAGCAGCACACTGAAGCTGCCGGCCGGCAACCCGGCCTCGGCGACCAGCTCGATCCTGGGCAGCGCGATGCCGAGCCGCTCGAACTTCTGCCAGCGCAGCGCCTCCAGCGCCTCGGCGAGACCCGGCAGCGCCGCCACATCCTTGGCCATCTTCAGCGACAGCGGCTCCGCGCCCGGCGTCATGCGCGTCTCGCCATCGCCGTCGGTGACCGCACCACCCTGATCCGCCGTATTGGCAGCGACCGATCTGGCGCGGCGGCGCGCATAGAACGCGACCAGTCCCAGCAGCACGCCCAGCGGCATGAAGATCAACGCGGGAAAGCCCGGCACCAGCGCGAACAGCAGCAGCACGCCGGCGGCGATCATCAGCGCGTTCGGCTGGCGCGAGAACTGGTTGACCAAGTCCTGCGCCAGGTTCTCGCGCTTCTCGCCGGGCACGCGCGTCACCACGATGCCGGCGGCGATCGAGATGATCAGCGCCGGGATCTGGGCGATCAGGCCGTCGCCAATCGACAACACCGAGTAGACCTCGAGCGCCTTGCCGACGCCCATATCGTGCTGCATCGTGCCGACCGCGATGCCGCCGACGATATTGACCAGGATCACGATGATGCCGGCGATCGCATCGCCCTTGACGAACTTCATCGAGCCGTCCATCGCGCCATACAGCTGGCTCTCCTTCTGCACCAGCTGGCGCTGGCGCTTGGCCTCGTTGGCGTCGATCGTGCCGGCGCGCAGGTCGCCGTCGATGCTCATCTGCTTGCCGGGCATCGCGTCGAGAGAGAAGCGCGCACCGACTTCCGCCACGCGCTCCGCGCCCTTGGTGATCACGATGAACTGCACCACCGTGATGATCGAGAACACGATGATGCCGACCGCCAGATTGCCGCCGACGACGAAATTGCCGAAGGCGGTCACGATTTCACCGGCGTCGTGCTGCAGCAGGATCAGGCGGCTGGTGCTGACCGTCAGCGCGAGGCGGAACAGCGTCGTGATCAGCAGCAGCGACGGCAATGCGGACAGATCGAGCGGATCGCGCACATAGATCGCCGTCATCAGCAGCAGCAGCGCGAGGCCCAGGTTGATGGCGATCAGCAGGTCGACCAGGATGGTCGGCAGCGGCAGGATCATCATGAACACCGCCACCATCAGCATGACGGCCAGCACGACGTCCTGCCGGCCGCCGACGGTGGCGAGCCAGGTACTGAGGCGCTTGATCATGGCCGTGCCCCGCGCTGTGCGCTGCGCCGTGTCCCGCGCCGTGCCCCGCGCCGTGCCCGTACGGCGCGACCGAATAAGTCTCCCAGCGCGGCGGCGGTCCGGCAGCCGACGCCGAAGGCTACCGCGCCGAGCACCAGCGCCAGTGCCAACGCGACGATCGCGGTGCTCCAGAGCAGCGCCAGCGGCAACAACAACGCCGCAAGGACGAACCTCATGCTTCCTCCTTCGTGCAGGCTTCCAGCAACCTGCGTTGTGCCCGGACCGTCCGGTACCACAGTTCCGCGCCGCTGCCGGCGGGCATCGCGCCCGATACGAACAGGCAGTCGTCGACCCGGAACACCCGCAGCGGCACACCGGCCATGCACGCGGGCGACCAGCGCGTCAGCAGCGAGCGCAGCGCCGTGTCGGCCACGTAGGGATCGACCGGCCGCATGGTGGACAGCAGCACGCGGCGGTCGCGCACTTCCATGAACACCTGGATCTCGCCGTCGCGTATCTCGACGCGGGGCTCGATCGTGATCGGCTTGACATCCATCAGCCGAAACAGCTTTTCCAGATTGCGCAGCGTTCCAATATCCATCGGTGATCCAGGCACGACCCCGGCGGCGCGAGCCACCGGACGCGCTTGCTGTCCTCATTGCGTGCTATGTCGCCATCGTGCGCGGCAGTCGCGGCACGCGGCATCGGGCGGATACCTGAAGGGGCGTCAGCCCGTGGCGTCGCCCTCGGCAGGGTCCGCGTTCTCGGCACGGTCGTTGAACTCGGCCAGCGCGGCCAGCACCTGCTGCCGGTGGTCGTCGTCGCGAAAACACGGCTCCGGCAACAGCTTGGCCAGCCGGGTCAGGTCCCGGACCAGCTTGTAGCCGCGCTCGCGGCCCGGCTGCATGCCGTCGACTTCGCCGCGAATCCAGTCGTGGTAAAGCCAAGGCTGGTCGACCATGCGGATCAGCAGGCGCAAGACCGTATCGGGCTCGATCGGCGGGTCGCCCAGTCCTCGCGCGATCCGGCCGCACTGCTCCTCGCATCCGAGGAAGATCAGCAGACGTTTCAGGTCGCGAACCACCGCGGCGAGCTTGATGCCCTCGGCGGCGTCGTCCTCGATGCCGCTCAGTTCGGCCCCGAGCGCACGGATCAGTACCTTGACCTTGCGCCGACGCTCTCCGATGCCGGCCAGCTGGTCCAGGAACGCCGCGATGCCCTGCTGCACGGCGTCCGCGCGCTGATACAGCGACTTCAGTTGCGACATCAGTTCCGGGGTCATCGCACCAAACTCGAGCCAGCCAAGCATGGCGAGCTCCCAGTCCCCGCTGGCGCCGAGCCGCCGCTCCAGCGCCTGCTCCAGACGGGTGCGCTTGCGCCCGGGACGGTGCTGCTCGGCCATCGCGGCGAGCAGCAAGGCCATCGCCGCCGGATGCAATTCGCTGCGTTCGATCGCGGCCAACAGGCTGTCGACGTCGTCGATGTCGCCGAACTGCTGCAGCAACTGTTCGATGCGGGGATCCTTGTTGGCTAGCAGCGACTTGGCCAGCTTGCCGACGAAGGCACGAGCCAGCAGGGCATCGTTGCGGCGATCGCCCCGCAGCAGTGCGTGCAGCTTGGAGGAGTGCACGTTGGTGAGGCCGGCTTCCTGCAGGCGGCGCGACGCGCTCAAGGCGCGCGCCGCGAGGTCCATCGCCGAGCGGGCGGGACTGAGCTGCTGAGGCCCGCGGCTCGGTATGCCGCTGCCCTGGCCCGGCAGGATCGCCGGCGCCGGACCGGTCGGAATGACGGCCTTGGGGCCTTGTACCTTCGGGCTCATGCTGGCCATCCTGCAGCGTCGGTATCGGGCAGACCAGGATTGCGCCGCGGCGGCGAAAGCCGACCTCTCGCGATGTCGTCCAGATCGGCAATCAGACCGTCCAGATGGTTCGCCAGAGCATCCGGGTCCTGGTCGCGGCGGCTGCGGGGGCTGGCTTCGACTGGATCCGGGTTTTGTTCGCGGCGGCTGCGCTGGCTGCCTCCCATCGCACCCGGGTCCTGTTCGTGCTGTTCACGGCGGGTGCCTTCCAGCGCGTCCGGCTTGGCCTCCGACAGGCTCGCCTCGCTTGGCTCGGCGCCAATGGCGGCCAGCAGCACAGCGAGATGACGGTCAAGATCGATGCGAAGGTGCACGTAGGGGCTGTCGATCAGCGCCTGGCCGGAAGCCAGCGCCGGCTCGGCGCTGATGGAGAATCCCGGCTCCGCCGGCAGTCGCGCCGCCACCGCCGCGACGTCGTCAGGGCACAGCCGCAAGGTGAACGCGCCGTGCGAGGACACCTCGCGCCAACGAGCAGCCACGCGCTGCGCGATCAACGCCGCGCGGTCGGCCTCGCCGGCGAAGGAGATGACCGCGTCGGCGATCACGGTCCGGCAACGCCATTCCAGCCGCTCGGCAATGGCCGCCTCGAGCTCGCCCTCCCTCACCAGCCAGTGCAGCACGTCGGCGCAGATCGCGTCGTGGGCCGCCCGCGCCGCTGCCTCGGCGCGCTGCTCGCCTTCGGCACGTGCCTCGTCGAGGACCTGCGCCGCTTCAAGCCGGGCCTGGGCGCGGCAGCGCCTGCTGGCGAGCAGCACGGCCGCCGCCCGCGAGCGATTGCGGCGAAGCACGGCGGCCGCATCGATGTATTCGTCCAGCGTTGCCGCCGGCACGACGCCGCCCACGGGCAGTTCACCGCGGACAGCGGTGATCGTCAGTCCAAAGGGATTCATAGCAGGCGTTCCAGGCGAAACAGCATCGGCAATGCAAGACCCGGCGGCGGTGTCACCAGTAGTCCGCCCGGAGGCGGCAGGCAGATCGACAGCGCCTGCCAGACGGTGCTGCCGGGCAGCGTCTGCTCCAGCCAAAGTCTGCCGAGTTCCCGCAGCCATTCGACGATCTGTTCGGGCGGGCGGCTCAAGGACGGGCGCTTGCCGTCCGGCACCAGCGCGGCGAGCTGGTCGCAACCGTCGTCACCCAGTACCGCCAGCAATTGCCGCCGATAGTCGCCGAGCAGCAGCAGTTCAGGGGCGCGCGCGGCCACCGCTCCCAGCGCGACAAGCAGCACCGGCAGCCTCGGCTCGAGGGACAGCAAGCGGCGTTGCTCGTCCGACAGCGCGGCAGGCAGCGGCATGGCCGGAAATCCGCGGCGCTGCACGATCAGCGCGTCGAGCGCGCGGCGGCTGCCGGGATGGCGGCGATAGTCGTCTCGCCACGCGTCGAGCCCGAGATAGCCCCACCACCCGCGGTGCATCACCTCGCCCGGTCGCCACGCGAGCGCGTGCAAGCGCTGCACCGCCGGGCACAGGCCCTGTTGCGCGCGTGCGCCAGCCTTGGCGGCATCAGACATCGACGCTCCCCTTGCGCCGGGCGATCCAGAGCGACAGTCCCGCCATCGCGCAAAGCGCCAGCACGCCACCGGCCACTGCGGCCGCCGCCTGCGCCGGCTGCGCCTGCAACCACTGCCGCCAACGCGACGGCGGCGCCTCGGCTGCCGGTGCCTGATAGCGATAGTCTGCGGCCTGCATCACCACGCTGATCTGGTCCGACGCGATATCGGGAACGCCATCGCGGATCAGGCTGCGGATCTGCACCTCGTAGTTGGCGAGATTGAACTGCGGCGAATACTTGATGAACACCGCCGCCGACGGTGCGCCCGTCGGCTTGCCGTTCTCATCGACCTTCTGCGCGATAGACACCTTGGCGCCGATGACCCCGTCCATCGCCGAGATCATGCTTTCGAGCTGCTGCTCCTTGAGCAGCTGCATCTTGGCGCGCTCCTGCGTGGGTGATGTCACCAGCTGGTTCGACGGAAACAGGTCTTCCATGCCGAGCCGCTTGTGATGGGGGAAGCCGTTCTGCCGCAGGACCTCCACGGCATTGATGAACTCGCCCTTGTCGACGCGCAGCGTCACCGTGCCGCCCTTCTCCACCACCTTTTCCGCGGGGATATGGCGCAGCATCAGCAGGGCCAGCATCTGGTTCGCCTCGGCCTCGGCGACATTCGAGTACAGCGTCATCTTGCAGCCCGCCATGGTGGCGGCGGCGAGCATGGCCACGGCGATCGTGCGGAAGCGCTTCATTGCATCGTCGTCAGCTTGTTGATCGATTGCGACAGCGTCCCGGCGATCTTCGCGATCAGGTCGACGCCGTTGCGCATCTCCAGCAGCGCCTGCTGTGTCCGTGTCATGGTGGCCGGATCCAGCGCGGCGTTCGCACCGACGGTCTGCACACGTGCGGAAACCGCGGCCTCCGCCTTGCGCAGGACGTCGGTGGCAATGGCCTCCGGTTTGGGTACGCGGGCGGACATCGCATCCATGAACGCCTGGATGTCGGCTGCCGCAGGCTCCTTGCCCGTGGCGGTGGCCGACATCTGGCCGGCGACGGTGGTGGGGTCGATAGTCATGATGAAAGTCTTCGATAACTCAGTGGCGCGTCCGGGCCGACGGGGATATCACGCGCGGCGCCGTGGCGGCATCGCGCCTGGCGGCGATCAGCATCGCCAGCAGCAACGCCGGGGAATCGTTGCGCTCGCCCAGGCAGGCACGCGCCTCGACGAGCCGGCCGCTCTGCATGTACAGGTGCGCGCGGCAGATGGCTCGGTCCTGCTCGTCGTCGACCAACAGGTCGAGCGTGTCCAGAAAGACCTCGATCTCCCCGCGCAGGCGCTGATTGGCTGCAGCGAACGCCAGTTCGACCAGCAGGCGCCTGACCTCTCGCGACAAGGGCTGCATGGCTAGATCTTCTGGATGATGCCGGCGATGGTGTCGTGCATCGCCTTGATGATCGAGCTTTGCAGCGCGGTCATGTTGGTAAAGGCGGCCGTCATCTTCTGAGCCTGAATGAAGTCGATGGTCTCGCCCGTGGTCACCGCGCGCTGCAGGGCCTCCGCCATGCTGAAGCTGGCGGAAAAGATCGGCCCGTCCATGCCATCGATCAATGCGTTCAGATTCATGTCGTTCTACTCCTCGTTCGCTGCGTCGTTGATACTCTGGTGGTGCTGCCTGAGCAGCCGGGGACTGGCCTCGTAGCGGCGGCGGAAGCTGACGCTGAAATGCGCGTGGCTGTTGAAGCCGCACTCCTGCGCAATATCGGTGACCTTCATCGAGGTGAGCAGCAGCAGTTCGCGTGCCCGCTGCAGCCGGCGCTCCAGCAGCCAGTTCTTGGCCGACACGCCGAACTTCTCGTAGAACATCACGTTCAGCTTGCGCACCGGGATGCCAAGCGCCTTGGCGTACTGCGTGACCGGCCACGCGCTCATGCTGTTCTCCTCGATGAACTCGAAGAAGTCGCGGCTGCTGTCGATCAAGTGGTGCAGCAGCCGGGAGAAGTACTCCGGCTCGGTTCCCATGCAGTAGACATAGGCGAAGCGGAGCATCGCGCGCGGCTCGGCGGAACCGAGATGCCGAATCACGTTGATCGTTTCCTCCGGCACCGTGATCCGCTTGACGGGTTCGCGCCAGAATTGCGTGCCCCGTCGGTAGCGGCTCGCGAGCTCATGCAGTTCGCGGTAGATATCCTGGAAGTCCCCCGAATGGAAGACATAGGTATCGATGCCGTCGCGCGCCGGAATCGCCGTCGCATTGCCGTTGGTAAAGACCAGGCTGCATGCCGGCACTTCGTGCGTCTCGCCGTTGCACTCGATCCGGCCGGACCGGCTGAAGATCATTAGCTTGACTGCCCCCATCTTTCCCTCGAACACTCGTGCTCAGTGGCTGCATCATTCCATCGCCGGACCCGGCTACCGATCCGGTGATGACCTGAAAGACGTCGCTGTCCGGCGTCGTGAGCGATCGGTTCGATGCGTTCGATTCGATGCGTTGTACGGCGCCGGACAGCGCATCGATATCAAACCATTTATCGAATGAACTTTGAGAATTTGAGGGTCTACTCGAATCGTTTAGAGAAAGTCTTGATCGATTTCTTATAACTTCTTTCTCGCAACCCGAAATGTGAGACGCGTACGGCGGTTTGCGTGCGCGAACGCACGGTCGAAGACCTTGCGATCGCGGGTGCGGACAGCGCCAATATGCGATCACGCGCTTTGCGTTTCGACTTGATGTTGGAAAGACGCTGGATACGATGCCGGCAAAAAAAAATCCGCCTGTGGCAGGCGGACAAAGCAGAGGCGGGGAGGCCGGGAACGAGTCCGACCGGCGCGAAGTGTCACCCTCCATCGCTGTGGGCACATCAGAAAATCACGCCGTATTTTTGATCTTCGACAGCGCGATCGCACGCCGAGATTCGGCCACGCCACGGCCGACAGCATCGGCGGCACCCCGATGGGGACAAGCGCCACTTCCCTCGCCGATTCCCCGGCGGTATAAGTGAAGCCGCAGCGCGCGACGTTGCGCCGCCGACGTTTCGCCGACGTTGCCCATGCACCGCGGAGCGGCACCGTGTCGATGTCGCTCCTGCTTATCTTTTACATCGCGTATCGAGCGGAAATCATGCGCATTCTCCTGATCGAGGACGACCTGCAGATCGGCACCAGCCTGATGCGCGCGCTGAAGGAAAACATGCAGTGCAGCGTCGACTGGGTGCGCGACGGCGTCGCGGGCCAGCACGCGATCGAGCAAGGCTCCTACGCCATCATCCTGCTCGACCTCGGCCTGCCGCGCATGGGTGGTCTCGATCTGCTGCAGCGGCTGCGGGCGCAGGGCAATCAGACTCCGCTGCTGATCCTGACAGCCCATGACGACCTGGACACGCGCGTGCAGGGGCTCGACGCCGGCGCCGACGATTTCGTTCTGAAGCCCTTCGAGGTTCCCGAGCTGCTGGCGCGCATGCGCGCCGTGCTCCGGCGCAAGGCCGGCTACGCGACCTCCAGCCTCGGCGACGACACCATCCGGCTCAATCTCGATACGCGCAGCCTGACGGTGGACGGCCATACCGAAACGCTGTCGGCACGCGAGTTCGCGTTGATGCTGGCGCTGCTCGAACGGCCGGGCACGATCCTGTCGCGCAGTCAGCTCGAGCAAAAGATTTATGGCTGGGGCCAGGAAGTCGAAAGCAATGCGGTCGACGTGCTGATCTACTCGGTGCGCAAGAAATTCGGCGCATCGGCCATTCGCAACGTGCGTGGACTCGGCTGGACCGTTCTGCTGGGCAGCGACAAGGTCAAGCGGGATGCGGGACCGGCCGCGCCGCAATCCGGCACGCGGGATCACGGCACCGGCAGCGGTCCCGAGTTCGATCCCGAGAGTGATCCCAAGCGCGATCCCGCGAGCGACGCACCGAACGACCTGCCCAACGACCTGCCGAACGGCCCATCGAACGACCAGCCGAACGATCCACCAAGCTGAATCCCGCGGCCGGCAGTCCGGCGCGTACCTGGCCAGATACCATGCCCGCCCACACCGCCCTGCACCGCAACTCGCCCCCGGCGCCGCACGCCGCGCCATCGCGCAACCGTTCGCTGAGCCTGATGCTGAGCCTGGCGCTCAGCGCGGTGATCGCGGTCTTCGCCCTGCTGCATACGACGTGGACCTACGTGCTGGCCACGTCCGAGATCCATGAACTGCTCGACCGCCGCCTGCAGGAAGTCGCGGCGCGCGTCAGCGACGACATGACGCGGGCGATCGACCCGCTGTACCTGTATCGCGACGCATCCGATGGCATCGTGATCCAGATCTGGCTCGGCGCGCCGAAGCCGACCCTTCATCCGGACAGCGACCGGATCGCCATCGGCCGCGAGGCCCCGCCGGGACTCTCGACGCAGACGGTCGACCAGGAACGGTGGCGGGTGTACTCGGAGCACGGGCCGAACTGGACCATCAACGTCGCGCAGCGCGAAGCCTCGCGCAAGCGCATTGCGAAAGACGCGGCGATCGCCAGCGCGACGCCGGCGCTGGTGATGATGCCGCTGGCGTGGCTGGCGATCTTCGTGACGGTCAGGCGCGCCCTGCGGCGGGTCGGCGCGCTGGGCGAGCGTGCGGCGCGGCTCGACATCGGCCGCCTGGACGCGCTGCCGACCGACAAGGTGCCGCGCGAGCTGCTGCCGCTGGTCCAGTCGATCAATCTGATGATCACGCGGCTGTCGCAGTCGCTGCGCGTCGAAAAGAAGTTCATCGCCGATGCCGCACACGAGCTGCGCAGTCCGCTGACTTCGCTGCAGATCCAGGCCGACAACCTCGGCCGTACGCTGTCGGACCCGGACAGCCTGCGCGAGTACAACGCGCTGCAGCAGGTGATCGCACGCAGCACGCGCATGGTCTCCCAGCTGCTGCGGCTGGCACGGGCGGACGCCCCGCTCGAGCGCGCCTCGTCGCAGCCGGTGGCCATTCGCGATGTGGTGCCCGACGTCATCGAGATGCACCTGCCCCGCGCGGCCGCGCACGGCATCGACCTCGGCGTCGAGCAACTGGAGGACCTGCAGGTGCGCGCCAACCTCGCCGACGTGCGCACGGCACTGAGCAACCTGGTCGACAACGCCCTCAAGTACACGCCCGACGGCGGCACCGTCGACCTGCGCGCCTATCGCGAGCAAGGGCTGGGCTGCATCGAAGTGCGCGACACCGGCAACGGGGTCGCGCCCGAGGCGTTGCCGCGCGTGTTCGACCGCTTCTTTCGCGCCGACGTCCACGGCACGGAGGGCAGCGGTCTTGGGCTGGCGATCGTCAAGGCGATCGCCGAGCGATACGGCGGCGATGCCAGCATCGACAACCGCGGCGACGCGCCGTCCGGTGTCATCGCGCGCGTGCGGTTTCCGCTGGCGCACCGATGACGGTGCTGGCGAGCCGGCGCGGGGTTAGCGCGGCACGGATATCGCCACAGAGTTATCCCCGCGGAGTTATCGCCGCTTAGTTATCGCCGCTGAGTTTTCGCTGCCGGGTTATCGCTGCACGGATATCGCCGCTGGGCTATGGCTTCGTTCGCCCGGCCACGCGCGACAGGATCTCGTAACCGATCGTCACCCGCTGATCGACCGGATACGCCTTGTTGGCCAACAGCACGATGCCGATCCGCTTGTCCGGCACGAACGCGACATAGGCCGAGTAGCCGTTGGTCGAGCCGGTCTTGTGCAGATACACCGGCTGCCGCGGTTGCGCCGCGGCGTCGATTGGGTTCGCGGCCTCGGCGCGCAGGATCGCCACATTGCCGGCCAGCAGCTGCTGCAAGGTCGCGGGATAGCGATACTGTTCCCATATCAGGTCCTGCGTGATGGGCCCCGCGCGAAAGCGCGGCACATGGGTGCGCGCGATCGCCTGGCGCAGCGTATCGTCGATGCGGGCCCCCGGCATATTGGCTTCGATAAAGGCCAGCAGATCGCCGGACGATGAGCGGATGCCATAGGCCGGCTCCCACAGATGCCCTTCCTTCATCCGGATCGGCGCATCCGTTGCGGTATAGCCCTGCGCATAGTCAGCCTGCCTGTCGGCGGGGACCCTGAAGTGGCTGCGCTTCATGCCGAGCGGCTCGAACACGATCGTGCGGATCAGCTCGCTGTACGGCCCGCCGAGACGGTTCGCCGCAATCTCGCCGAGCAGGCCGATGCCATTGTTCGAGTAAACGCGATGCGTGCCGACCGGATAAGTCGGGCGCCATGCCGACAGGTATTCGACCATGCCGCGCTCGCTGTCGATCCGCTCCGGCACCGCGAGCGGCAAGCCCGAGGTATGCGTCCCGAGATGGAGCAGCGTGACCTTGTCGAAGATGCCACCTCGCAGTGCGGGCAGATGACGGCTGACCGGATCCTGCAGCGACAGCTTGCCGCTCGCCTCGGCGTAGGCCGCCAGCGTGGCGGCAAAGGTCTTGCTGACCGAGCCGATCTCGAACAGGGTTTCCTTCGTCACCGGCCGGCCGCGCTGCCTTGCGGTCTGCCCATAGTTGAAGAAATAGCGTTTGCCGTCGACGGTCACGCCAACCGCCATGCCCGGAAGCCGATGCTGCTCGATCACCGGCTTGACGGCGGCGTCGACGATCGCTGCCATCCTGGCCGCATCGTCGTCATCGGCGGCGTAGGCGTTGGTCGTGGCGCCAGGCACGGCAAGCAGGCAGACGAGCGGGAAGGCAAGCAGTGAGAACAGAGGCGTCGATGGTTTCATGGCTATGCGGGGCGGGATGCGCGATGCCGGCTGCGCGCTGCGGAATTCGGGTTGCCGGCAGAATGGCATCGCATCAATCGGTATGGCCGCAGTGTAGGGAATGCCGGCAGCACCGTGTCGAGCCGCGCTGTAACGGCTGTCACCTGAGGAGGCCGTCGCAAGGTCAGCGTGCCGGAATCGGCGGTGATGGCGCGGCGATGCATGCGCCATCAGCGCAAAGGGCGGGGCAAGGACCGGCTGCAAAGTCGGGCGCAAAGAGGGAGCGCCAAGACCGAGCGCAAAGCGCGGAGGCAAAGAAAAAGGGCTTCCAGTGATGGAAGCCCTTCGTATAGGTGGCGCGGCTGGCAGGATTCGAACCCACGACCCCTTGGTTCGTAGCCAAGTACTCTATCCAACTGAGCTACAGCCGCACGCGAGGGCGCAATTGTATCGCAGTGGCGTGGGAACGCAAGCATTTTTTGCGGGCCGATGCTTGGGCTCGCTGTCACCACCAGCAGCCACCAGCAGCCACCACCAGCCGCCACCACCAGCAGTCACTACCAGCAGTCACTACCAGCAATCACTACCAGAGTCACCACCAGCGGCCACTGCCGGCAGTCACCACCCGCAGCGACCACCAGCAGCCCCTGCCGGCAGCCACCATCGGCAGTCGCCGCCGGTAGTCACGACCCGCAGTCGTCACCGGTAGGCGGCACCGATCGTCACCACCGATAGCGCGCCCCGATGATGCCGCCCGCATTGCGGCCGGTCTTGACCTTGACCCAGATCTTGACGCCGCCGCGCGTGCTGCCGTGCGCGCCGATATTGAACGAGAACAGGCCGCGCAGCAGATCGGTGTCGATGCGGGTGCCGTTGATGTTGATGGTCTTGCGGCTGCTGTCCTGCCACAGGTCGGCCTCGACGAAGGGATAGACGCCGGCCAGGCGGGTCGGCTGCGCGCCGTAGAGCCGCACCGCGAGGCCGGTCGCGCGGTCGTCCGCCGGCATCGCCGCCAGCGCGGGGTTGGGCAGGCCATCGTCGCGCGGCTGGTAGGCGAGCTGCACGCGGGGCTGGATCGTAACCCCGCTGCGCGGCAACACCGCGTCGAGCGCCAGCGACAGCGTGCGCACGCGCGTATCGACGAAACCGCTGGCGGAGGCGGCATCGTCGGCGTGCAGCAGCCATGCGGGCCGACGCGCGCCATCGCGTGCGTCGGCGGCGAGGGCCGCGCGAATCGCGGCCTCGGATTCCGCTGCCATTTGTGTCAGCGCGGATCGTGGGGTCGAAGACGACGGAGATGCGGCGGCCGACGATGGCGGCAATGCTGAAGGCGACGATGGCGGCGATGCGGAGGCCGAAGATGACGGCAATGCGGAGGCCGACGATGGCGGCGCTGCGGAGGCCGAAGATGGCGGCGCTGCGGAGGCCGAAGATGGCGGCGCTGCGGAGGCCGAAGATGACGGCAGCGAGGCCAACAGTACTGGCGCGGCCGACGGCGTCGATGATTCAGGAAGGGATGGCGGTGGCGCCGATGCGTCCGCGGCCGCGTGCACGGGCTGGAAGGGATCGGACCGTGCCGATGTCGAAGCCGGATCCAGCGCGGCCAACAACGCGGCGGCCTCTTCCTCGCCCAATGGCTGCCATCCGAGTACGGCATCGCTGCCGGGTGGCCCGCTCTCGGCCTGGGCCATTGCGGTCAGGAAGATGGCGACACAGGAGCCGTAGCGCCATCGGTGACAGCGGCAGATCCTTCGATGGTTGGTGCCCACGCAAGCCCGGCCAGCGGCAACGCCGGTCTTCCTCTCTCTCGACAACAAGACCATGTCCATGGCGACCACCTTCGGGCTGATGTCAGCGTGCCCGATTTGATCTGAGCATAGGTCAAAGGCAACGCAACCGTTAGGGGCGTCAACCCGATGAAGGCCGTCCCGCGCGCGCTCCGGCAGCGGCCGCGCGCGAACACTGAAACGGCGCGCCGCGATATGGAATCAGCGGGAATCAGCGGGAATCCGCAGGGATTGGCGGGACCCGGCAGCGAGACGGCAGGTCATTGCAGAGGGAATGGTGACAGCGCGGGCGGTGACGTGGCAGGAAAGCGCACGAGGGAACCACACCCGGTAGTCCCGCCGGCGAGACGCGGGACGAATGCGGACGAAACGCGGACGAAAAAAAAGAAGGCCGTTGCAATTTGCAACGGCCTTCTCTTCAGGATTTTGGTGCCCAGGAGAGGACTCGAACCTCCACAGTGTTGCCACCGCTAGGACCTGAACCTAGTGCGTCTACCAATTCCGCCACCTGGGCTTCGTTCGCCGCTTCCGTGTCTTGCGTCACGTTTGCTGCGATGCGAAGACCGCAATTATGCAGATCCGATCGAGGGTCGTCAACACCCTCGCACAAAAAATATTTACCTCGATGCCGCAGACCGCTCCGTGGCCGTGCCGCCCACTCGGAAGTCGACCCGCTCCGGCCTGCCGGGCAGGCGCAGCGCGGCCGTGGCCGGCGGCGTGCTGGCGATGACCTTGCCCGCACGCAGCACCAGCAGCCGGGTCGCGCGCAGGCGCAGCGCCTCGACCGGATCGGCGGCCTGCAGCAGCACCAGGTCGGCGCGGCAACCGGGCGCGATGCCGTAGCCGGTCAAACCCAGGATTCTTGCCGGGGTCTCGGTGACCGCGTCGAAGCAGGCGCGCATCCCCTGCTGCCCGGTCATCTGCGCGACATGCAGGCCCATATGGGCGACCTCGAGCATGTCGCCCGAGCCAAGCCCATACCAGGGGTCCATCACGCAGTCGTGGCCGAACGCCACCGGCACGCCGGCGGCCAGCAGCTCCGGCACGCGCGTCATGCCGCGCCGCTTCGGATAGCTGTCGTGCCGGCCCTGCAGCGTGATGTTGATCAGCGGATTGGCGATCGCGGCCATGCCGGCCTCGCGCATCAGCGGCAGCAGCTTGGACACGTAGTAGTTGTCCATCGAATGCATCGACGTCAGATGCGAGCCGGCCACCCTGCCCTGCAGGCCCAGCCGCACCGTTTCGGCGGCCAGCGTCTCGACGTGGCGCGACATCGGGTCATCGGTCTCGTCGCAATGCATGTCGACCGGCAGTCCGCGCTCGGCGGCCAGCTCGCACAGCAGCCGCACCGACGCCGCGCCGTCTGCCATGGTCCGCTCGAAATGCGGAATGCCGCCGACCACCTGCACGCCCATGTCGAGTGCGCGCTTCAGGTTGTCGAGCGCACCGGGGCTGCGCAGCACGCCGTCCTGCGGAAAGGCCACCAGTTGCAGGTCCAGATAGGGCCTGACTTGCTCGCGCACGTGCAGCAGCGCCTCGACCGCCAGCAACCGCGGGTCGCAGACGTCGACATGCGAGCGGATAGCCAGCAGGCCGCGTGCCACCGCCCAGTCGCAATACGCGAGCGCGCGCTCGACCAGCGCCTGCTGCGTCAGCTGCGGCTTCAGTTCGCCCCACAGTGCGATGCCTTCGAGCAAGGTGCCGGACTGGTTCACGCGCGGCAGCCCGTACGACAGCGTCGAGTCCATATGGAAATGCGCGTCGACGAACGGCGGCGATACCAGCTGGCCTGCCGCATCGATCTGCTCGGCCGCCTGCGCCGGCAGCGCCGGCTCGACGGCAACGATGCGGCCGTCGGCAATACCGATGTCGATGCCGGTGCGGCCATCGGGCAGATTGCAGTCGCGAACGATCAGATCGAGCATGTGGGTCTCCGGGCTGTTGCCGACGTGCTTACGGCTTACGGCTTACGGCAAGGGATCGGCATTGCCCTGGCAG
>NZ_JCBAJO010000060.1:0-22882 GCF_059772245.1 Cupriavidus sp. R6-3 | reverse complement strand
TGTCGGCCAAGGCCGCAACGCGCACCGCCGATCCGTACACCGACGGCGCGCGCAGCGCGACGCAGAAGTTCGATGTGTTCACCGAAGGCGCCAGCCGCCTCGGCCCGCGCGACAGCTTCACGCAGGGCGGCCACAGCGCGGACCATCGCGATCGCTTCAGCGACGGCGCGCATACGCAGGACACGCCGGCGGACCATAGCGCCTAGCACGGGGCGCCCCTCGCCCTGCTGGCCATGACTGGTCGGCGTGGGCGAATGCCTGGCGGTTAATTGCAATATTGAAGGCGTCGCGCCGTAGCTGCATCGCGCCGTAGGTCGATTGGTTTCGGCCCGAGCCGCTGCAGCGCAAATTGTTCGTCGCGGCCCGATTCGTTGTCCGCCGATTCGCCTCGGTGCATTCCTCGCCCACGGATCGCCAATGGAAAAGGGAGCCGCATGCGGCTCCCTTTTTTCACTGCTTGCCGCGACCGGCATCCGCCTGTCGCGGTCACGTCGGATGACGTATTACGCGGCAGCGTCCTTCAGCTTCTTCAGCGGACGGACCTTGACCTTGACGCTGGCCGGCTTGGCCGGGAACCAGCGCTCTTCGCCAGTGAACGGATCCTTGCCGAAGCGCTTCTTCTTCGCCGGCACCTGTTGCGCGGTGATCTTCAGCAGGCCGGGCAGCGTGAATTCGCCGGCGCCCTTCTTGTGCAGCGCGCTGACGATGGTGTTTTCCAGATGGGCGAGCACCGTCTTCACGGCCTTCGGCTCGACTTGCGTCTGCGCGACCAGGTGAGCGACCAGGCTGGATTTGTTGAAGGTGTCCTTCAGCGGACGCGGGGTTGCGGTTGCGGGCGCAGCGGCCTTCTTCGCGGCAGCCTTCACGGGCGCCTTGGTTGCCGGTGCCTTCTTGGTCGCGGCGGTCTTGGTTGCAGCTTTCGCGGTCGATTTCGCTTTGGTCGCCATATTGGTCAGATAGAGTTGAACGGTTGGCGCCGCAAACCCCGCGAAAACAGCGTACGGCTGCGGCGGCCACCGAATCATAGCGGAAAGTGACGCATTTCCAAGGGGGTTTGGCCCGTTACCCCCCTGAAACCCCGTAAAAACCCGGTGAAAAGTCCTGCTTTCTGTCGCGCCGATGCATCGACGCACGTGCGCGGCAACGCCCCGGCCCTCCTGTCGGCGCGCATCGCCGTGCTTCGCAGTGTCGAGCGATGACCCGCTCCTTGCGCGTGCGATAGCGATTCAGTGCGCGTGCGCCTCCATCCGTTCGCGCGTTTCGCGCGCCAGGCCGAGCGCAAAAGCCGTCTCGGCGACCAGGAACAACGGGCCGATCAGCAGCCCGACAAGATCGTCGACGAAAGCCGGCTTGCGCCCTTCGTAATAGTGGCCGACGAACTGGATCACCCATCCGAGCACGAACAGCCCGATACCGATCGCCAGCCAGGCCGCGGTCGACAGTCCTCCGATCAGATGGCCGACATAGACGAACAGGGCAAGGATCAGCGTCATCGCGATGCCGAACCCCGCCGACAGCCGCAGATAGAACAGACAGGACAGCACGTAGACCACGATGGCCGGCGTCAGCACCGCGGCGCCGTCGCCGAGCGGGATCTGCGGACGCGCCAGCAGCGCCGTGACCGCCAGCACGATCATCGGGATGCCGACGAAGTGGGTCGCGACGTTGCGGCTGTCGCGGTGATAGGCGGCGTATTGGGATAGATGGTCGACCAGCGTTTTCATGGCGTCTCCTCCTGTCAGCGGGGACTACGAACGGCATGCCGTCGGACCGATCCCGCGCAATACGGGCGCAATACGGGCGCAATACGGCCGCACCACGGGCGAACTTCGGCTGCATGCCTGGCGCACCTCCGACGCATGGCTGGCGCGCTCCAGCCCGGCATGATCGATTTATAGTAATGGGCGCGCCGGACGCGGTCTGTCCGAATTTTGACAGTCCGGGCTTGTCCCTGGGCTCGTCCCTGGGCTGGTCCTTGACCTCGTCCCCGGCCCTTGCCGAACTCGCACCGGCGCACGCACCGACGCTCGCACGGACTCACCTCGACCCTGCCCTGCGTCGCGATGACGATGGAGACCACCATGGGCATTCCGCCCCTTGCCTGCCCCATCCGCGGCACCGACAACCCCGCCGATCCGCTGGCCCCGCTGCGCACGGGTAGCTGGTTTCGCGGCCTGCCCGAGGACATGCGCGCGGCCCTGCTCGAGAGCGGCACGATGCGCCGGCTGGAACCTGGCGAGGTCCTGTTCCAGCGCGGCGATCCCTTCGATGGTCTGTACGCGGTGATCGCCGGCGCGGTCCTGGTGCATGCGCACGATGCCGGCGGCAAGGCCGCGCTGCTGGGCATGCTGGAAGGGGGCGCATGGTTCGGCGAGATCTGCCTGTTCGACGGATTGCTGCGCACGCATGACGCCCGCGCGGCGACGCGTGCGGCGGTGTGGCACGTCCCGCGCGCCCGGCTCGACGCGATGCTGGCCGCGCAGCCGGCCTGGTGGCGGGAGTTCGGCAAGCTGCTGGCCGGCAAGACACGCGAGGCGTTCCGCTATGTCGAGGAGGCGCAATTGCTGCCCCCGCTGGCGCGTACCGCCCGGCGGCTCGCGGCCATCGCCCGCTCCTATGGCGACACGCCCGCGGCGGCCGAAGACCCCGCACGGCAGCCCCATCGCTCGATCCATCTGCCGCAGGAACAACTGGCGCAGATGCTCGGCCTGTCCCGGCAGACCGTGAACCACGCGCTGCGCGAACTGGAGGCACGCGGCCTGCTGCGGCTGCGCTACGCCGATATCGAACTGCTCGATCTGTCGACCCTGGAGACCTTGACGTGACCACACCGGTGAACCCATCGGCCCAGCCGAGCCTGGATGCCGACCGGCTCGACGCCTATCTGAACCGCATCGGCCTGCGCGAGCGCCCATCGCCCAGCCGCGAGGCGCTCGACGCGATCGTTGCCGCGCATCTGCGACGCATTCCGTTCGAGAACATCGACGTGCTGCTCGGCCGCCCGATCGACATCGCGCTCGACGCGGTGTTCGACAAGCTGGTGACGCGCGAGCGCGGCGGCTACTGCTTCGAGCACAACACGCTGCTGGCCGCCGCGCTGACGGCGCTCGGCTTCGAGGTGGTGCCGCTGGCCGCGCGCGTACGCTACGGCGTCGACGAAGGCGTGCCGACGCCGCAGTCGCATCTGCTGCTGCGCGTGCGCATCGCCCACCGCGACTACATCGCCGACGCCGGCTTCGGCGGTCCCAATCCGCCCTGCGCGCTGCCGCTGTCCGAACCGGCGCCCGAGGGGCTGCCGTACCGGCTGGTCAGCGCACCGCCCGGTGCGGCATCCGGCGGCGCGTTCCACCTGCTCGATCTCGAACTGGCCACCGCCGACGGCTGGGCCAAGCTCTATCGCTTCGACCTGTCGCCGCAGGCGTGGATCGATTACGCGGCGCGCAACTGGTATGTCTGCACCCATCCGGACAGCGTGTTCCTGCACCGGCTGATGGCGGCGCGCACCGACGGCAACGTCCGCCTGACGATGACCAACGGCGAGCTGACCGAGCGCGATGCCGATGGCGCCAGCCGCCACCTGCTGCTCGACACGCCGGCGGAGATCGTCGCCACGCTGCGCGAACGGATCGGCGTACGGCTGGACGACGAGACGGCGGCCGGCCTGCGGGAATGGCTGGCGCGGCGGGCCTGAGGCATGCGGGCGGGCGCCCCGCACACCGGCCCACCCTGCGCATCATGCACGCCGTGAATCCCCCGCAGAAAGAATGCTGATAAGGGCCGAGGAACGCGCGCGGGCCTGTGGACGCGGCCAGACCCACCGACCATAATGTGCCGGTCGCCGCCGCCCGTGCAACGCGTGCCGCGGCGCCACACCAACATCAGAGTCCACCGGAAAACGGGATCGGTAGAGGAGACACCCCATGTCATTGTTCGATCTGAGCGGCAAGGTCGCCATCGTCACCGGCTCTTCGCGCGGCATCGGCCGCGCGATCGCCGAGCAGATGGCGGTCCAGGGCGCCAAGGTGGTCATTTCGTCGCGCAAGGCCGAGGCCTGCCAGGAAGTGGTCGACGCCATCAACGCCAGGCACGGCGACGGCACCGCGATTGCCGTGCCGGCCAATATCTCTTCCAAGAGCGATCTGCAGCATCTGGTCGACGAGACCAACCGCGTGTTCGGCAAGATCGACGTGCTGGTCTGCAATGCCGCGTCCAACCCCTACTACGGTCCGATGGGCGGGGTCACCGACGAGCAGTTCCGCAAGGTGCTCGACAACAACGTGATCTCCAACCACTGGCTGATCCAGATGGTCGCGCCGCAGATGATCGACCGCAAGGACGGCTCGATCATCATCGTGTCGTCGATCGGCGGCCTGCGCGGCTCGCCGACCATCGGCGTCTACAACATCTCGAAGGCGGCGGACTTCCAGCTGGCGCGCAACCTGGCCGTCGAATTCGGCCCGCACAATGTGCGCGTCAACTGCATCGCCCCGGGCCTGATCAAGACCGACTTCGCCCGCGCGCTGTGGGAGGACCCGGTGCGCTACAAGCAATCGACCGAGAACGCGCCGCTGCGCCGCATCGGCGAGCCGGTCGAGATCGCCGGCGCGGCGGTCTACCTGGCCTCGAGCGCCAGCACCTTCATGACCGGCCAGGCGCTGGTGGTCGACGGCGGCGTGACGATCTGAGCGGCGCTCACGCTCGCCGCCCGATGGCACCGCCGACCCGCAGTTCACAGGGCAGTGCGCAGGGAGATTCGCCGGCCTGGCCGGCGATCTCGCTGGCCGAAGCCCATGCCCGCCTGACCGCGCCCGGCGCACCGTTCGAAACCGAGGTGCGCGAGATCCGCGGCATTCCAACCACGGTCTGGAAGCACGCGCCGCCGACGCTGCGCGACCTGTTCCTGCAGGCCCGCGCGCGCGGCGAGCGTACCTTCGTCGTCTACGAGGACCAGCGCGTTTCCTATGCGGGCTTCGCGCGCGCCGCGCTGGCGATCGCGCACGCGTTGATCGCGGACGGCGTGCGCCCCGGCGACCGTGTCGCGGTGGCGATGCGCAACCTGCCCGAATGGCCCGCGGCCTTCTACGGCGCGCTGCTGACCGGCGCCATCGCGACGCCGCTCAACGCATGGTGGACCGGCCCCGAGCTGCAATACGGCCTGGCCGATTCGGGCTGCAAGGTCGCCATCGTCGACGACGAACGGCTCGAGCGGCTGCGTCCGCATCTGGCCGAGTGCCCCGCCCTGCTGCGCGTCCATGTCTGCCGCTTCGGCGCCGATGCCGGCAATGCCGCGATGGCCGGAGATGTTGATCCGCGCGTGGTGCCGCTGGAGCGGACCACCGGCGACGTGATGGCCTGGGATGCGTTGCCGGATCTGCCGCTGCCCGACGTGGCGATCGATCCCGAGGACGACGCCACGCTGTTCTATACCTCCGGCACTACCGGCAAGCCCAAGGGCGCCATCGGCACGCACCGCAATGCGACCACGGTGGCCTTCTGCGGCGGCTTCGGCCCGGCGCGCAACTTCCTGCGCCGTGGCCAGCCGATTCCCGAACCCGACCCGCAGGCACCGCAGAAGGCCACGCTGCTGTCGGTGCCCTTTTTCCACGTGACCGGCTGCATGTCGGTGCTGAACGGCGCCTTGCACGCCGGCAGCAAGATCGTGCTGATGCGCCGCTGGGACGCGCTGCGCGCGCTGGCGCTGATCGAGCGCGAGCGCTGCACGGTGGCCGGCGGCGTGCCGACCATCGCCTGGCAACTGGTCGAGCATCCCGAGCGCGAGCGCTTCGACCTGTCGTCGCTGGAGAGCGTCAACTACGGCGGCGCGCCGGCCTCGCCCGAGCTGGTCCGCCGCATCGTCGAGGTGTTCCCCAAGTCGATGCCCGGCATCGGCTGGGGCATGACCGAGACCTCGGCCACCTTCACCAGCCACAACGCCGAGGAATACCTGCATCGACCCGACAGCAGCGGCCCCGCGCTGCCGATCGGCGAGATGAAGGTGGTCGACGGCCGCGGACGCGCCCTGCCGCCCGGCGAGGTCGGCGAGCTGATGGTGCGCGGCGCCAATGTCGTGCGCGGCTACTGGAACAAGCCCGAGGCCACCGCCAGCACTTTCGTCGACGGCTGGCTGCGCACCGGCGATATCGCGCGGCTGGACGAGGAAGGCTTCCTCTATATCGTCGATCGCGCCAAGGACATGCTGATCCGCGGCGGCGAGAACATCTATTGCATCGAGGTCGAGAGCGCGCTGTACGAGCATCCCGCGGTGATGGACGCCGCCCTGATCGGCATCCCGCACCGCACGCTGGGCGAGGAACCGGGCGCGGTGGTAGGCGTCAAGCCCGGCGCCAGCGTTACCGAGGCCGAGCTGCAGGCCTTCGTCGCGCAGCGGCTGGCGGCGTTCAAGGTGCCGGTCCGCGTGATCGTGCGCGACGAGACGCTGCCGCGCAACGCAAACGGCAAGATCCTGAAGTCGGAACTGCGCAAGCTGTTCGACAATGGCGCGAGCGCGTAGCCACGCGCCACACGCTCTTTCACGACAACCGGGGGCCCCATCTTGGCCATTGCCGCCTCGCCCTTCCGCGCCGCCTGGCGCGGCACCTTGTCCGTCTTTGCCGTCGCCGCCTTTCTGGCATGCGCCTACGGTTGCGCCAGCCAGGGCCCCATCAGCCGGGCCGGCGACGTGCCGGAACTGCGCCCGGGCGTTCTCGCCGGTTACCTGCCCGCGGACCAGCGTCCCGACAGCCTGCGCCTCGTGCCGCCACCGCCTGCGCCCGGCTCGCAGGCGCTCGCCGCCGACGAGGAAGCCGCGCGCGCGAACCTGGCCAAGGCAGGTACGCCCCGCTGGCAACTGGCCGTCGAAGACGCCAACCTGAAATTCCCGCAGGCGGCCGAGACCTTCTCGTGCGCGCTGGGCGTGCCGATCAACGAACGCGATACCCCGCAGCTCTACCTGCTGCTGCGGCGCAGCCTGGTGGACGCCGGCCTGTCGACCTATCGCGCCAAGGAGCACTACCGGCGCCAGCGTCCCTTCCTCGTCAACCACCTGCCGACCTGCACCCCCGACGATGTCGCCAAGCTGGCCAAGGACGGCTCCTACCCGTCCGGCCACAACGCGGCGGGCTGGGCCTGGGCGCTGATCCTGACCGAGGTCGACCCCGAGCGCGCCGACGCGATCCTGGCGCGCGGGCTCGCCTACGGCCAGAGCCGCCTCGCCTGCAACGTACACTGGCAGAGCGATGCCAACCAGGGCCGCATCATGGGCGCGGCCACGGTGGCGCGGCTGCATGCCGACCCGACCTTCCGCGCCGACCTTGCGGCCGCACGCACCGAGGTGGCGGCCGCGCGCGCCAAGGGGCTGAAGCCGACGCGCGACTGCGCGGCGGAGCGGGCGGCGCTGGGGCAGTAGCGCCCCCCCACGAAAGAGAGCAGCGCTCAGCGCAGCGGGATCGGCGTGCCGGCCTCCACCGGTACCGCCGTCACGCTGTTCTTCGGGCTGCCGGAGACGATGCGGTCCGAATAGGTCAGGTAGACCAGCGTGTTGCGCTTGCGATCGACCACGCGCACCACGTGCAGGGTCTTGAACAGGATCGACATGCGTTCGGAGAACACATTGTCCTGCTGGCGCAGCGGGCCCTTGAAGGCGATCTTGCCGACCTGCCTGCAGGCGATCGAGGCTTCGGCCGGGTCCTCGGCCATGCCGAGCGATCCCTTGATGCCGCCGGTGCGGGCGCGCGAGACGTAGCAGGTGATGCCGTCGACTTCGGGATCGTCGTAGGCCTCGATCACGACGCGGTCCGAGCCGGTCACGCGGAAATGCGTGTTGACGCTGCCGATTTCTTCGGCATGCGCGGGCGCGATCGTGGCGAACGCCAGCGCCCCAACGAACGCACCAACCAACGGACGAACCAGCGGACGAACCAACGCACCAGCCCGCACGGCAGCCAGCGATGCGGCCGAACCTGCGGCCATCGGACGACGGGATGCGCGCGCCATGGTCAGCTCACCGCGCCCTGGATCTGGTCGTGCCGGTGCTCCATCTCCTGGCGCAGCTGGCGGCGCAGTTGCGCGGCGGCGAAGCGCTGGCGCTCGACCTCGTCGCGCGGCACCAGCGGCGGCACCTCGGCCGGCTTGCCGTCGTCGTCGACCGCGACCATCGTGAAATAGCAGCTGTTGGTATGGCGCACCAGCTTGCTGCGGATGTTCTCGGTGATGACCTTGATGCCGATCTCCATCGAGCTGCGCCCGGTGTAGTTGACCGCGGCGAGGAAGGTCACCAGTTCGCCGACGTGGATCGGCTGGCGGAACACCACCTGGTCGACCGACAGCGTGACGACATAGCGGCCCGCGTAGCGGCTGGCACAGGCATAGGCGACCATGTCCAGATATTTGAGGATGGTGCCGCCGTGGACATTGCCGGAGAAATTGGCCATGTCCGGCGTCATCAGCACGGTCATCGACAGTTGATGCGAGAGGTCGTTCATCGGGAGCGGCGCGGAGGAATCGGCGCGGGTGGGTTGAGATTGGGGTGGCGAACTGCGGCGGTGGCGGAACGCGCTTGCAGGATGCGAGTGTAGCGCGGCGCGGCGACGGCGGCGCCAAATGAAAAAGCGGCCCACGTGGGCCGCTCTCTCCGGTTGGCATCCGAGGATGCCCGCTCTTACTTCTTCTTGTTCACAGCGTCCTTGAAACCCTGGCCGGCAGAGAACTTGACCGTCTTGGCGGCCGGAATCTTGATCGTTTCGCCGGTGCGCGGGTTGCGGCCGGTACGGGCGGCGCGCTTGCCGGCGCCGAAGCTGCCGAAGCCCACCAGCGTGACCGAATCTCCCTTGGCAACCGCCTTCTTGATGTTTTCCAGCGCGGCGTTCAGGGCGCGCTCTGCTGCAGCGTTGCTCAGTTCCGCGTCTGCGGCGATGGCAGACACCAGTTCACCTTTATTCATGGCTGTATCCCTTGTTGGTCGTCGTCACCGGTGACCAGCCTGAGCCGTTTCACCGACCGGCGCAGTCTAATCCGCCGCTTGCGCGTTGGGCAATCCCCAGTCGCACCGACGCAACGAAAATGCCGGAAATCCTTCCGTCAAGCGGCTTTCGGGGAGATTTACCCCCTCAATTCGGGGCTTTGACGCGGGTCCGACAGCGGGTTATCCCGAACCTGCGGCAAGGGCCGCGGCGCCCCGCGTCGCCACGCCTCCCCGGCCGGCAGCCTATTCCGCGGCAGCCACCACGGCGGAACGACGGCCGAACATGCGCATCAGCACCGCGCCGATGCCGGCGATGGCCATCACCACGCCCAGCGGCAAGGCGGTGCCGTCGTGCCACAGGCTGACCGCGGTACCGGCCAGCGTGCCCATGCCGAATTGCAGTGTGCCCATCAGCGCCGATGCGGTGCCGGCGCGATGGCCCTGATGCGCGAGCGCCAGCGCCGACGCGTTGGGCGTGATGCAACCCAGGCCCGCCACGAAGATGAAGAAGCCGACCAGCAGCACCGGCAGCGCCGCCACGTTGGCGAGGTTGGCCAGCGCGAGCAGCAGTCCCGCGCCGCACGGCGCCAGCAGCGCCAACTGCAGCACGCGGTCGAGCGAGCGGCCGCGCACCAGCGCCGCATTGATCTGCGACATCGCGATCAGGCCGAACGCATTGGCGCCGAAGACGAAACCATAGTGCGAGGGATCGATGCCATGCAGTTCGATCAGCACGAAGGGCGAGCCGGCAATGTACGCAAACATGCCCGACTGTGCGAAGCCGGCGCACAGCGAGTAGCCGAGAAATTCGCGATCGCGCAGCAGCGCGCCGTAGTTGCTAAACACATTGCCCAGGCGCAGCGGCGTCGCGCGGCGCGGGTCTAGCGACTCCTCCAGGCGGAAATGCACCAGCAGCAGGACCAGCGTGCCGACCGCGGCCATCACCCAGAAGATCGCGCGCCAGCCCAGCGCGGTCAGGATCGCGCCCCCGACGATCGGCGCGAGGATCGGCGCCAGGCCCATCACCAGCATCAGCGACGAGAACGCGCGCGCGGACTCGTGCGCCTCGAGCCGGTCGCGCACCATCGCGCGCGCCATCACCATGCCGGCGCAGCCGCCGGCCGCCTGCACGAAGCGCCAGGCCATCAGTGCGGGTGCGTCGCCGGACAGCGCGCAGGCCACCGACGCCAGCACGTAGAGGCTGAGCCCGACATACAGCGGCGCCTTGCGGCCGAAGCGGTCGCTGACCGGACCATAGAAGGACTGCCCGATCGCCAGGCCGACCAGGAAGGTACCGAGCGTCAGCTGCACGCTGCCGATGTCGACGCCGAGGTCGGCGGCCAGCGTCGGGAACGCCGGCAGGTACATGTCGATCGACAGCGGCGCCAAGGCGGTCAGCGACGCGCAGATCAGCAGCCAAAGCGGAAAACGCGGCGTCGTGGCCGTGCGGGAGGATTGGGTCATTGGCGGACGACGGAACGCCGTCAAGCGAAAGGCGCAATTGTTGCACACCGTGATGTATTGCGTGCCTGCGGGTTCCGCCTCACGGGGCCGGCGGGTACAATGCACCCGGTCGACACACTGCCGGTCCGTCTTCATCGCCGGTCTCGATCGCGGGACTTCAGCGCAGCCCCAGCCCCGTGCCGTTCCAGGCGTTCTTTCCCTGCATGCGAACCATATCGAACCACACGACTGCATCGATCGCCCGAGGAACGTCGGCCTCCATCGGGATCGCTACCGCAACCTGGTTGCTGTGGGCCTCGTCCGCCTGCGCGGCGCCGGTCACGGCGCGCACCGTCGCGGCACATCCTGCCGCGAGCGCGGCCGTGGTGGTCGATGAAGCCGATTCGCTGACCCGCATGCTGCGCGGCGCGGCCACCGGCCAGAACACCGGCGCGGCCGGCGTCCCCGAATTCCTGCGCAGCTCGCGCCGGCCCGATACCGTGCTGGCGCGCGCCTGCCGCCAGCTCAACGACGCGCTGCCGATCGAGATCGACAAGGAAACGCGTCTGCGCCGCTGCCAGGCGGTGCCTGGCAAACACATCCTGTTCCAGCTGGAATTGACCAACTACAGCGGGCCGATGCTGGACCTGGCCAGCTTCGAGGTCAGCTACGCCGCGCCGCTACAGCGCAATATCTGCGCGAATCGCGACGTCGAGATCCTGACCAAGCTGGGCGTCAGCATGATGTTCCGCTACATGACACGCAAGGCCCGCGGCGAGCGCCGCGTCGGCGACGTCTATATCAACGGCCCGATCTGCACGGCGGCGCTGCGCTGAGCGTCCCGTCTCGCTTCCATCGGCGATGGCATAGCCACCGCTCCTGCCCTCTGTCCCAACCCCTCTCCCCCAACCCTCTCCCGCATGCGGGAGCGGGGAGCGAGGCATTGAATCGGCGTTGGCGGTGGCAGCCGGCGTTTGGGTTCTCCCTCTCCCTCACCGGGAGAGGGAGAGGGAGAGGGAGTGGTGTCCGATCAAGCCGCCGCACTCCCCCGCGGGCGCAGGGGCACGACATTGGCCGCGCGGCGCAGCAGCGCGCGCGTGGCCTTCCAGCCGTCGTCGGCCAGCGGCGACGACCACACCGCCTCGTGCAGCCGCGACAGCGCCAGCGGATCGTTCAGCAGCAGCAGCTTCTGCTTCGCGCTCAGATTGCCGGGCCCATTGGTCAGCGCCTGCTGCACCAGCACCGCGTGCTGGCGCTGCGTGCTGGCCGGCTGCACCACGCGCGTGGTCGCCGTTGCGCACATCAGCGCATTGGTGACCGGATCGACCACCGCGTCGACGAAGCCCGGCGTATCGCCTGCCTCCGCCACATGGCGCTGCGTGTCGACGATCTCGCGCGGCGGCTCGATTTCTTCCGGAATCACGAACAGTCCGGCACGGCGCGTGGCGCGGCCCAGGCTGACGCGCGAGAGCCAGACCGACAGCGGGATCGACAGCGCCAGCGCGCCGACGATCGGCAGCAGCCACCAGACGAAGCCCGGATCGAGCCAGTACACCAGCGCGCCCCAGCCCAGACCCAGCACGGTGTGCCAGCCGTGGCGGCGCACCGCCTCGCCCCAGCTCGTCTCGGCGTCCTCGCGCGGCGGCGACTTCCACGAGATGCCCCAGCCGATATAGGCGGCCAGCACGAACTGCGTATGGAACAGCATCCGCACCGGCGCCAGCAGGGCCGAGATCACGACCTCGATCAGCATCGACAGCATCAGCCGCAGCGCCCCGCCGTAGCGGCGCGCCTGCTTCATCAGCAGCACCACGCCGAACAGCTTCGGCAGGAACAGCAGCGTGGCGGTGGCCGAGAACAGCGCGAGCGCCTTCTCCGGATGCCACTCGGGCCAGTTCGGATAGAACTGGTACGGCTGCGAGAAGTACTCGGGCGGCACCAGCGCATGCTTGGCCAGCATCGCGGTCGACAGCAGCAGGAACAGGAACCACAGCGGCGCCGACAGGTAGGCCATCACGCCCGTCAGGAACACCGCGCGGTGCACGGCGTGGAAGCCCTGCTTCATCCACAGCCGGAAGTTCATCAGGTTGCCCTGGCACCAGCGGCGGTCGCGCTTGACCTCGTCGAGCAGATTGGGCGGCAGCTCCTCGAACGAGCCCGGCAGATCGTAGGCGATCCACACCCCCCAGCCGGCGCGGCGCATCAGCGCGGCCTCGACGAAATCGTGCGACAGGATCTCGCCGGCCAGCGGCCCCTTGCCGGGCAGCGGCGCCAGCGCGCAATGCTCCATGAAGGGCTTGATGCGGATGATCGCGTTGTGGCCCCAGTAGTGCGATTCGCCCAGTTGCCAGTAATGCAGGCCGGCCGTGAACAGCGGTCCGTAGACGCGCGTGGCGAACTGCTGCACGCGCGCGTACATCGTCTCGCGGCCGGTCGCCAGCGGCGCGGTCTGGATGATGCCGGCGCCCGGGTTGGCCTCCATCAGCCGCACCAGCGTGGCCAGGCAATCGCCGCTCATCACGCTGTCGGCGTCGAGCACCACCATGTAACGATACTTGCTGCCCCAGCGGCGGCAGAAGTCGGCCACGTTGCCGGTCTTGCGCTTGACGCGATGACGGCGCCAGCGATAGAAGATGCGGCCGAAGCCGTTGACCGCGCGGCAGGTCTCCATCCACGCATCGGTTTCCGCGGTGCGCAGGTCGGGATTGCCGCTGTCGGACAGCACGAAGAAATCGAAGTGGGCGAGTTCGCCGGTGCGTTCCAGCGATTCGTAGGTCGCGCGCAGGCCGGCGAAGACCCGGGTCACGTCCTCGTTGCAGATCGGCATGATGACCGCGGTGCGCGCCTCCTGGGCGATCGGCGCGTTGCCGCTCGCGGAGCGCGAGATCAGATGGCGATCGCCCCCCTTGGCCAGCACCAGGAAGCCCATCATCGCGGTCCAGAAGCCGGCCGAGACCCACGAGAACAGCACCGTGAACAGGCCCAGCGTGATCATCTCGAGGGTGTCGTTGCCCTTGTACGGCAGCACCGTCGACATGAAGTACGTCGCCATCATGGTCTGCACGATCACCAGCAACAGCAGCACCCAGCGGCGGTGCGCACCGGCCGGATGCCACTTGCCCTCGGCGTCGGGGCCGTCGTGCAGCGTGTCCCAGGTCTCGGGAACGGGCGGCTTGCCGAACAGCTTGCGCACGCCGTTGCGCACGAAGGCCGCGACCAGGTGCGGCGGCCACGGCCGCGGCACCATCGACGCACGTTTGGGTTCGGGGCCGGTGGCCACATGGACCGTGCCGTCCGCGCGCCGCTCGATCAGCGGTTCGCCGCCGACCTTGGGCTCGCCATAGGCCAGTTGCAGGCGCCGCTCGATCGAGCCGTAGGCCGCGCCGGCGGGAGAAGCCGCGCCTTCGCCATTGGACAGCGCCTTTTGCAGCGAGCGCACGCCGGGATCGTCGCCGGTGGCATCGCCCTTGATGACGATGCCTTCATGCAGCGCGGTATCGGCGAGCAGGTCGCGGCGCTGTTCCGGCGATACCGGCAGGCGGTCGACATAGCGCTCGCACGCCGCCGCGGCCGAGCGCTGCTTTAGCCTGGGGGTAAGATGTAGCTCCATGTCTCTGACAGGGTTGTGTTGCCGTTGCGAAGATAGCCGCGCAACTCGACCGGCTTGTTCTCATCCTTGCGGCGCAGGAACATCGTCATGCGCCAGCCACCGGTGGCCTCGTTGCGCTGCGTCGTGGTGCGCAGCAGTTCGGCGTTGCCATCGGCCGATACCACCGCATCGATATGCGCGGCGGGATCCAGCTTCTTGAATGCGGGCCCCTCGAAGTCCACCAGCAGCGAGAAGCTGGTGTCCTCCTTGTTGCGGGACAGCCCCTGCCCGCGGCGGGTCTGCGTGACCCACGACAGCGGCGGCATGCGCTCGCGGTCCTTCTGCCACAGCAGCCGGTATTCGAGATCGAACGGCTGCTTCGGCTTGGGCGGGTTGTCCGGGACCCAATAGGCCACGATGTTGTCGTTGGTCTCGTCCGGCGTCGGGATCATCACCAGTTCGACGCGCCCCGAACCCCAGTTACCGCGGGGTTCGACCCAGCCGCTCGGCCGGCGTTCATACCATTCGCCGATTTCCTGGTAGCTGGCGAACGAGCGGTCGCGCTGCATCAGGCCGAAGCCCTGCGGATTGGTCGCCGAGAACGAGGTCACCAGCAGGCGGCGCGGATTGACGAGCGGACGCCAGATCCATTCGCCGGTACCCAGCTGGATCGACAGGCCGTCGGAGTCGTGCACCTCGGGACGGAACTCCGGCGCCGCGGGCGGCTGGTTCTCGCCGAACAGGTACATGCTGGTCAGCGGCGCCAGGCCCAGCTTGGTCACGTTCTCGCGCAGATACAGGCGTGCCTTGACCTCGGTCTCGGTGTCGGTGCCCGGCTTGATCACGAAGCGATAGGCGCCGCTCATGCGGCGCGAATCCATCAGCGCATAGATGACCAGCTGCTTGTCGCCCGGTGCGGGACGCTCGATCCAGTACTCGACGAAGCGCGGGAATTCCTCGCCCGAAGCGAGCGCGGTGTCGACTGCAAGACCACGCGCCGACAGCCCGTACCACTGATCCTTGCCGACGCCGCGGAAATAGCTGGCGCCGACGAAGGACACCACCTCGTCCTTGTGCTTGCCGTTGACCGGATGCAGCACGCGAAAGCCCGCAAAGCCCAGGCCCTTGAGCATCTCGGGGTCGAACTTGTGCGAGCCGTAGTTGAAGTCGGCCGGATTGAAGCGCATCTCGCGCACGCGGTTGCCGGTGACCTCGTTGATCTTGACGGGCTGGTCGAACACCATGCCCTCGTGGAAGAACGACAGCTCGAACGGCAGCTTGGTATTGCGCCAGACGAAGCGTTCGGGCTTGTACTGGATCTCGCGATAGCGCGGGTACGACAGTTCGCGCAGCTCGGTCGGCAGATGGGCCTTGGGGGCCTTGTACGGGGAATTGGCGAGCTGGCGCGCGCGCGCCGCCACGGTATCGAAGCTGAACGCATGCGCCGCCATTGCGAAGCAGGCCAGCGCACCGGCACACAGCCAGCGTCCCAGTCGCACGCCGTCGAAGCGCGCCGACGGCATGGGCCGGCGGGAACGGGCGGAGAGCGGCGAGGAAATGGCGGAGTCGATCATGAATGCCGTCATCAAAGGCGGTAGTCGGTAATGCAATTGGTTATTCGGGAAGCCGCGGACAGTGGCGCGGAAACTCGTCGATGGCCAGGCCGGAGAACCGGTGCCTGAGCCGCCCCATGACGGACGTTGCCGGGGGCTGTGACTTTGGTGACGCTTGGAAGGTGTTGGATTTGCTGCAATGCGGGACAAAACCTTAACAAATTTGCCTACCAAAAGTCACGTTTCGGTCACGCAACGGTTGCAACAATTTGAAACGTTTGTTGCTTATCCGCCTCTTGATTGATCAACGTCGGGTATCCTCCTCATCCATCAAATGGCGCCGAAGTTGCACCGCAACAAGGCCCATGGCCACGACCGGCGCGCACGGCCTGTCCGCTCCTGTCGTCCTGCGCGCAGGAGCAGCGAATCGGTGTCGGGATCGGATGCGCGCCGGACGGCACGCGGTCGGTTGCGGATGCGGCCGTACCGTGCGGGCGGCAAGCGCGGGAACACGAACGTGCCGCAGCGGGCGCGACGATTGAAACTAGGCCCGTGTCATTGCGGCGTCAATCGGAGGCTGTCCGACAAAACCCTGCCTTGGTGGGACGGAACACGCAGGCCGGCGCGCGGCGGCCGCGCCCCGTGTCGACGCGCACTACAATCGACCGATCCGTTCGATGGCGCGCCCGCGTGAAACCGGGCCACCACGCCGACCACGCTGACAAGGGGGAAGCGATGCCGCACGCAGCGCCTGCCCGCCTGCCGATGCCGCATTCGGCGCGCGCCCGCCTGCCGCTGCCGCGGCGCCTTGCGCCTGCACTGGCGTTTGCACTGGCGTTTGCACTGGCGCGTGCACTGGTGTTTGCGCTGGCCCTGTGCGCGGCGGCGCCGACATGGGCTTATGTCGACCACTATCTGGCGAGCACGATCGTCGGCACGATGACGCAGAGCGAGGCGCGCGCCTTCGCCTCCGCGGTCAATCGCGCATTGAACACGACCGAGGACGGCACCCCGGTCTCGTGGCGAACCCAGGCCACGCCGCGGCGCCCGGCCACCTACGCCAGGATCACGCCGCTGCAGAGCAAGACCGACCACGGCCAGCCCTGCCGCCAGATTCGCAGCGAGCTGCAGCGGTCCAGCAACGAGGAAAGCTGGACCGGCTGGTTCTGCAGGCAGCCGGACGGCCGCTGGCGGGCGCGGGCTGTCGACGAAGAATAGGAAACAAGAAAAAGCCGTTCGGCGCAGAGCTCAGCGGCACAGGCGCGCCATCATCTCGCTGGCCAGCGAGCCCGATGAGGCCACCTGCGGCGTGGCCCGCTGCGGCGAACGGATCGTATAAAGCGGTTCGCCGCGCGCGAAACGGCGCGGGAACAGCGTCTGCTCGACCACCGCGTACATCGACGTGGCGCAGTCCAGCACCATGCGCCGCAGCGACGACTGAATCGGCTCGCCGCTGGTCGTGTGGATGGCGCCACCGACCGGCGCGTTGCGCATCACGACGACGCCGATGCGCGCGCCCTTGCGGCGCACCGAACGCTGGTCCAGATAAGAGATCACGCCATTGGCGCCCATCAACGGCAGCCAGCGCTGCGGGTCCGGAGCGGACGGGTCCGGCGCGGCCAGCGTCACGCAGCCTTCGCGCGGCGTCGAACGAAAGACGGTGCCGCCGTTCGGCCCCTGGCATTGATAGAGCCCGGCGGCCGCCGCGGGCAGCACCTTGCCGCGAGCGGTGTCGGCGTGGGCATCGGGACTGAGCGCGGGCGCCAGCGTCAGCGTGACTGCCAACAGCAGCGGCGCGATCGATCTGGATGCGGTGGATTCGGCGGAACGGTAACGAAACGACGCGACGCCGGCGCTGAGAGCGCGGCGACGCGGTGCGGGCGTGGCGGCACGAGACGACATGATGCGGGGCGCGTTGATGAAACGGGGACGGCCCGGGGACCGGCGGCGGGCGCGGCCCACGATGATGCATGGGCCGCGCGACAGGCGGCATTGTCGCACAGCGACGCGCCGCCGCGGCCGGAACGGTCCGCCCCAAGGCCTCAGTGCCCCTGCTCTCGCCAGGCCACCAGTTCGGCGATGGTCAGCACCGGCAGATCGTGCTGCGCGGCGAAGACCAGCGCCTGCTCGTAGCGGGCCATCGTGCCATCCGGATTCATCAGCTCGCACAGCACCGCGGCCGGAGACAAGCCCGCCAGCCGCGCGAGATCGACCGATCCCTCGGTATGGCCGCGCCGGGTCAGCACGCCGCCGTCGGCGGCCACCAGCGGAAACACATGGCCGGGACTGACCACCGCGTCGAGCCCCGCGTCGTCGGCGATCGCGGCGCGGATCGTGGTGATCCGGTCGGCCGCGCTGACGCCGGTGGTGACACCGGTGCTCGCCTCGATCGACACCGTGAACGCGGTGCCGTACTGGCTGCGATTGTTCTCGACCATCGGCCGCAGGCCCAGCCGCGCGACTTTCTCGCGCGTCAGGCACAGGCAGACGATGCCGCTGCATTCGCGGATCAGCATCGCCATATTGGCCGGCGTCAGCCGCTCGGCGGCGACGATCAGGTCGGCCTCGTTCTCGCGGTCGTGGTCGTCCATCAGCACCACGGGACGGCCCTCGCGCATGGCCTGCAGGGCATGCTCGATGCGGGTCGGCAGATCGTGGGGAAGCGCCGGCACGATGGCGGCGGCAGGGTCGACGGCGGCCTGCGCGGAGGCGGCGTGGTCGGGGGAAGCGATATCGTGGGAAGAGATAGCGGACAGCATTGAAACGCTCCTTGCGTAAAGATCAACGGGCGTTTCAGGGGATTGGCGTCACAAGCGGGAGCGCGCACGAGAGCCGGCCCGAAGCCGACCTGCGTGATCGTTCACGACGCCGCCCACTCGCGCATGGCAAGGCAACGAACCGCGGAGCCGCATGCACGAGGCACACGACCGCGCAGGCCCGCGCCGTTCCAGCCTGACCGCAGGGAAGCGGCAGTGAAGCGGCAGTGAAGCGGCAGCGATGCTTGCTCGCCCATCTTCTTTCATCCGGACTATGACCGTCGGCCCTGGCCTCTCACCAGGTCTGCTGACCCCGCGCGAATTCATGTACCAGACAAAGGAAAACATGGATCGACGCGGGCGCTCGCGGGCTCGCCGGCGCGTCGGAGAACGCGTTCGGCATACCGCCGGTGGGGACTTTCACCCCGCCCTGAAGACGTAACGAAACCGGCGAAACGCGCTTGCCCTTCGAGGAATCGTGGCCCGATTCCCGGGGGCGGAGGCCCGCGCCGGCGTTGCGATGTTAGCACGCGATGCGGCGTAAGCGCCCGATCTGTACTACAACTAAACGACTTGCGCCGACGCCGCGCCCGCCATGCGGGCATCGAAATCCCGGCGCCGCGCAGGCTTTCCGCGCTCTCCCCGCGTTTCCCGTTCCCGTTTTTCTTGCCGCGATCACGATGCCATTCGACGACAATCCGCTTGCCCGCCTGTCCCGCCGCCCTTCCCCTTCCCGTCATGCCACGCGCGCGCTGCGCTGGCTCGCCGCCCTGCCCCTGCTGATTGCCGGCAGCGCGGCATGGGCCGACCCCACCGTGCAGATCGGCTACGGCACCGACAGCCGCACCGACGTGCGCAAGGTCGATATCGCCTTCGGCTGGGACTCCGGCTTCGGCTGGGGCGACCCGATGGGCCTGCGGCTCGGGCTGTCGTGGGAGCTCAATGTCGCGCGCTGGGACAGCACCAGCGACGCCAATCCGCGCAACCTGTGGGAGATCGGCGCGCAGCCGGTGTTCAGGCTGGCGTGGCAGCGCCATCGGTGGGTGCCCTTCCTCGAGGCATCGATCGGCGTGCGGTTGATGAGCGGAACGCGAACGTCGGACAACCACACCATGTCGACCGCGTTCCAGTTCTCGGACATGGCGGGCGTCGGCATCGCGTTCGGCAAGGACCAGCGCTTCGCGATCGGCTACCGCTACCAGCACATCTCGAATGCCGGCATCAAGAAGCCCAATCCCGGCTCGGACTTCCATACCGCCTATCTGCGCTACCGGTTCTGAACGGCGGCTGGCTCGGCGTCGCGCCCCAGCGCCTCGAGCGCGAGGCGCGACGGTTCGTCGGCCGGGAAGAAGCATTCGATCCGCAGTTCCTGCAGCGTGACGTCGTGCGGATTGCCCAGCGTGGTCAGCGTCGAGAACAGCGAGGCCTGGAAGCCCTCGGCGCGCAGCACCACCGGCAGCACCGGCGGCAGCGGGCCCTCGCTGGCTTCCTCGTCGGCATGCGGCACGCCGCCCGGCCCGATCATCTCCGGATGCCATTGCGCGATGCGGGCGAAGATCTCGCGCGCGACGCGGTCGTGCGCCTGCGCCTGCAGCTCCTGCCAGACCCGGCGCAGCAGATAGCGGCCGACCTGATGGGCGTTCTCGATCAGCGGCCACAGGCCCTGCGGATCGAACACGGTCAGCATCAGGTTGATGCGCGGGCCGCCGCCGGCATCGTTGCCCAGGCCCTCGGGCAGCACCGCCGCGGGACGTCCGTCGAGCAGCGCGTCGACCATGCGGCGATAGGCACGGTTGGCGTCGCTGATATTCCAGAAGCGGTCCAGCACCACGGCGGGGTACGGCTCCTGCTTGGCCAGGATCAGCGCGATGGCCTGGCGCACCATCTGCAGCGGCGGTTCGGCCAGCGCATGCTCGCTGTACGCGGGGGCGAAGCCCGCCGCCAGCAGCAGCCGGTTGCGCTGGCGCAGCGGCACGCCGAGCCGGTCCGACAGCGCGAGGATCATCTCGCGGCTGGGCCGGGCGCGGCCCGATTCGAGAAAGCTGATATGCCGCTGCGACACGCCCGCGGCAAGCGACAGCGCCAGCTGGCTGTAGCCGCGGCGCCCGCGCCAGTAGCGCAGCAGGGCGGGAAAGTCGAGGGCGGTTTCGGAGGCGGGGGTCAGCGTGTCCATGGCCGCATTACAGCATGCGGTGCGCGCGCTGGCGATAACCTGCCAGGTAATGAACGCCGGACCGAAGCCGGACCGAAGCCGGACCGAAGCCGGACCGAAGCCGGACCGAAGCCGGACCGAAGCCGGACCGGCCACATGCCGATGTTATGCTTGACGGCTCGACAACACCCGCGCGCGTAGGGCGCGCAACCCGATGGAAATAGCCATCCTGCTGGCGCTGATCCTGCTCAACGGCGTGTTCGCCATGTCCGAGATCGCGCTGGTTTCGGCCCGCAAGGCCCGCCTGCAGAAGCTGATCGACGAGGGCGACCGCGGCGCGATCGAGGCGGTCAAGCTGGGCGAGGATCCGACCCGCTTCCTGTCCACCGTGCAGATCGGCATCACGTCGATCGGCGTGCTCAACGGCGTGGTGGGCGAGTCCGCGCTGGCACAGCCGCTCGGCATCTGGTTGCAGGGACTCGGTATGGCGCAGCCCACCGCGGGCTACGTGGCGACCGCGATCGTGGTCGCGGGCCTGACCTACTTTTCCATCGTGCTCGGCGAGCTGGTGCCCAAGCGGCTGGGCCAGCTGGCGCCCGAAACGCTGGCGCGCGCCGTCGCGCGGCCGCTGTCCTGGCTGGCGATCGCCTCGACGCCCTTCGTCAAGCTGCTGTCGAGCTCGACGCGGCTGGTGCTGCGGCTGATCGGCGTCAAGAGCGGCGCCGGCCCCGCGGTCACCGAGGAAGAAATCCACGCGCTGCTGGTCGAGGGCTCGGAGGCCGGCGTGATCGAGCGCCACGAGCACACCATGGTGCGCAACGTGTTCCGGCTCGACGACCGCCAGCTGACTTCGCTGATGGTGCCGCGCGGCGACGTGATCAGCCTCGACGTCGAACTGCCGCTGGAGGAAAACCTGCGCCGCATCGAGGAGTCGGACCATTCGCGCTTTCCGGTGGTGCGCGGCGGCATGCATGACGTGATCGGCGTGGTCAGCGCGCGCCAGCTGCTGGCGCGCAAGCTGCGCGGCGAGGCCACCGACCTGGCGGCGGTGATGCAGGCCCCGGTCTATGTGCCCGAGAGCGTCACCGGCATGGAACTGCTCGAACATTTCCGCTCGTCCGGCGGGCAGATGGCGTTCGTCATCGACGAGTACGGCGAGGTGCTGGGCATCGTCACGCTGCAGGACCTGATCGAGGCGATCACCGGCGAGTTCAAGCCGGACATCGCCGGCGACGAATGGGCGGTGCAGCGCGAGGACGGCTCCTGGCTGCTCGACGGCCTGATCCCGATCCCCGAGCTCAAGGACCGCATCGGCCTGCGCAGCGTGCCGGAGGAGGACAAGGAGCGCTATCACACGCTGTCCGGCATGCTGTTGCTGCTGCTGGGACGGCTCCCGCAGATCGCCGACTCGGTCAGCTGGCTGGACTGGAAGTTCGAGATCGTCGATATGGACGGCAAGCGCATCGACAAGGTGCTGGCCACCCCGCTGCCCTCCGAGGAAGGGCCGGAGCCCGATACGACCGGCTAGCGGGAGCTATACTCAGCAGCGGACGGCGCCCGCCGTCCGCTTCCATGCGTTCCGTCCGCTGCCCGCCCGCTGCCTGCCGTTACGGAGATCCGCCATGTCCCGCCTGTCCCGCTTGTCCCGCCTGTCCGCTTTGTCCCGCCCGTTCCACCGGTTCCCATCGATGCGCGCCGCCCCGTTGGCCGCGCTTTCCTGCGCCGCGGCGCTCGCCGCCCTGCTGGCCGGCCCGGCCGCCGCCCATCACGGCTGGTCCAGCTATGACGACAGCAAGCCGATCACGCTGACCGGCAAGCTGACCGAGGTCAAATACGAGAACCCGCACGCGATGGTGCGGATCGATGCCAACGGCAAGCGCTGGCTCGCCGTGCTGGCGCCGATCTCGCGGATGCAGGCGCGCGGGGCGACCGCCGACAAGGTCGCGGTCGGCCGCGAGGTCACCATCGTCGGCTATCCCAGCAAGGAACACGGCGACGAGATGCGCGCCGAGCGGATCGTGCTCGACGGCCAGACCGTCGAACTGCGCTGATCGGCCTGCCCCGCCCGCCGTGGCATCGCTGACGGAACTCGGCGCGACGCTGGCGGCGTTGCCGCTGTCGAGCGCGCTGCGCGCTTCCGCCTGGGCCTATCCGCTGGTCGAGATCGTCCACCTGGCCGGCATGGCGCTGCTGTTCGGCACCATCGCCGTGGTCGATCTGCGCCTCGCCGGGCTCTGGCGCAATCTGCCGGTGACGGCGCTGCTGCGCCAGGTTCTGCCGCTGACGATGGCAGCCTTCGTCGCGGTGGCGATCAGCGGCGTCCTGCTGTTGCTGGCGCATGCGGACGAACTGGCGACCAATCCCGCGCTGTATGCCAAGCTGGCCCTGATCGCCCTGGGGCTGCTCAATGCCCTGGCGTTTCATTTGTGG
>NZ_JCBAJO010000006.1:0-72700 GCF_059772245.1 Cupriavidus sp. R6-3 | reverse complement strand
GGAACGCGCCGCCGCGACTATGGGCAGACCGCGATCGTCTCGCATGTCGCCTGCAGCCATCCGCTGCCCGGCTGGGCCTGGGAACGCTTCACCGAGCAGGGGCCGCTGGCGCTGCTGCCGCACGATCTGGACGACGACCCGCATGGCGACGGCGGCTCGGGCTACGCGCTGGTCTGGTGCTGCTCGCCCGAGGAGGCCGCGCGGCGCCTGGCGCTGGACGACGCCCGCTTCCTGGCCGAGCTCGGCGAGGTCTTCGGTCCGCGCATGGGACGCTTCACGCGGGTCGGCAAGCGTCACGCCTTCCCGCTGGGCCTCAATGCCGCGGAGCTGACCGTCAAGGGCCGGCTGGTGGCGATCGGCAACGCCGCGCAGACCCTGCATCCGGTCGCCGGCCAGGGGCTGAACCTGGGGCTGCGCGATGCCTTCGCGCTGGCGGACGAGCTGCGCACCGCCTGCACGCCGCAGGCGCTGGCCGCATTCGGCGCACGCCACCGGCTCGATCGCGCGGTGACCATCGGCGTCACCGACCTGCTGCCGCGCGTGTTCGGCATTCCCTATCCGCTGGCCGCGCACGCGCGCGGCGCCTCGCTGGCCGCGCTGGCCTGCCTGTCGCCGCTGAAGCACGCGCTGGCGCGTCAGATGATCTACGGCATGCGCCGCTGATCCCGCTGGCGCAACGAGTCGTCGGGAGTTCGGAGCCGGCTCCCGGCCGCTCCGGTCCCATGTCGCGCCGCAGCACATCGGCCCTGCTTATTTATTGGGCAGCCGGCCGGTTTAGCGGTAAAATCCCGCCCTCGCACATGCCCCCCGCTTCACCGCCGACGCTGCTTCGGCCGGGCATGCCTTTCGCCATTCGATCCGTGACACCGCCCAGTGGCGCCCGGTCACGGCCAGCCTTTCTGGACGTCGCCGGACCCTAGCCGTGCAAATCGGACCTCACCAACTTCGCAACAACCTGTTCGTCGCGCCGATGGCCGGCGTCACGGACCGCCCCTTCCGCCAGCTGTGCAAGACGCTCGGCGCGGGCTATGCGGTCTCGGAGATGGTGGCGTCGAACGCGCAGCTGTGGAAGAGCGAAAAGACCATGCGCCGCGCCAACCACGACGGCGAGGTCGAGCCGATCGCGGTGCAGATCGCCGGCGCCGAGCCCGGCATGATGGCGGAGGCGGCGCGCTACAACGTCGACCGCGGCGCGCAGATCATCGATATCAACATGGGTTGCCCCGCCAAGAAGGTCTGCAACGTCGCGGCCGGCTCGGCGCTGCTGCAGAACGAGCCGCTGGTGGTGCGCATCGTCGAGGCGGTGGTCGGCGCGGTCGGCGACCGTGTGCCTGTCACGCTGAAGATCCGCACCGGCTGGGACCGGCAGAACCGCAACGCGGTGCGCGTCGCGCGCATGGCCGAAGCGGCAGGCATCAGCATGCTGACCGTGCATGGCCGCACGCGCGCGGACCTGTACCACGGCGAGGCCGAGTACGAGACGATTGCCGCGGTCAAGGACGCGATCCGCATCCCGGTGGTCGCCAACGGCGACATCACCACGCCGCAGAAGGCGCGCCACGTGCTGGCAGTTACCGGCGCCGACGCGATCATGATCGGCCGCGCCGCGCAGGGACGCCCGTGGCTGTTCCGCGAGATCGCGCACTTCCTGGCCACCGGCGAGCTGCTGCCGGCGCCGGAAGTGGCCGAGATCCGCGCCATCATGAACGCGCATCTGCAGGACCACTACGCCTTCTATGGCGAATTCACCGGCGTGCGTACCGCTCGCAAGCATATTGCCTGGTACACGCGCGGGCTCAAGGGTGCCAACCTGTTCCGGCACCGGATGAACACACTGGAAAGCACCGAGGCGCAGCTGGCCGCCGTCAACGCTTTCTTCGACGAGCAGGCCGCGCTGTCCGACCGGCTGGTGTATGTCGACGAAGGCGAAGCACAGACCGGCGCATCGAACAACAACAACAGGGAGTTGCTTGCCGCATGAGCCGCAATGTTATCGACCAATGCATCCGGGACAGCCTGAGCGCCTACTTCCGCGATCTGGACGGCGAGCAGCCGTCGAACATGTACAACATGGTGCTGGAGGCGGTGGAACGGCCGCTGCTGGAGACGGTGATGGCGCGTGCCGACCGCAACCAGTCGCTGGCCGCGGCCTATCTCGGCATCAATCGCAATACGCTGCGCAAGAAGCTGCAGCAGCACGGTTTACTTTGAAGCGTCCTCCATCACCATGATCAAGCAAGCCCTTCTCTCCGTTTCCGACAAGACCGGCATCGTCGACTTCGCGCGCGAACTGCATGCGCTCGGCGTGACGCTGCTGTCCACCGGCGGCACCGCCAAACTGCTCGCCGACGCCGGCCTGCCGGTCACGGAAGTGGCCGACTACACCGGCTTCCCCGAGATGCTCGACGGCCGCGTCAAGACGCTGCACCCGAAGGTGCACGGCGGCATCCTGGCGCGCCGCGACCTGCCGGAACACATGGCCGCGCTGGCCGCGCACGACATCCCGACCATCGACCTGCTGGTGGTCAACCTGTACCCGTTCCAGCAGACCGTCGCCAAGGACGACTGCACGCTGCCCGACGCGATCGAGAACATCGACATCGGCGGCCCGACCATGCTGCGCTCGGCGGCGAAGAACCATCGCGACGTGACGGTGATCGTCGATCCGGCCGACTACGCGCCGGTGCTCGACGAAATGCGCGCCAACGGCAACCAGGTCGGCTACGACACCAACTTCCGGCTGGCCACCAAGGTGTTCGCGCATACCGCGCAATACGACGGCGCCATCACCAACTACCTGACCAGCCTCGGCCCGGACAAGTCGCACCAGGCCCGCAGCGCCTATCCGCAGACGCTGAACCTGGCGTTCGAGAAGGTGCAGGAGATGCGCTACGGCGAGAACCCGCACCAGTCGGCGGCGTTCTATCGCGACCTGAAGGCCGTCGACGGCGCGCTGGCCAACTACGTGCAGCTGCAGGGCAAGGAGCTGTCGTACAACAACATCGCCGACGCCGATGCGGCGTGGGAATGCGTCAAGTCCTTCGGGCCCGGCGATGGCGCGGCGTGCGTCATCATCAAGCACGCCAACCCGTGCGGCGTGGCGATCGGCGCCAATGCGCTGGAGGCCTACGAGAAGGCGTTCAAGACCGATTCGACCTCGGCCTTCGGCGGCATCATCGCCTTCAACGTCGAGCTCGACGGCGCGGCCGCGCAGGCGGTCGCCAAGCAGTTCGTCGAGGTGCTGATCGCGCCGTCGTTCAGCGCGCAAGCACGCGAGGTGTTCGCCGCCAAGCAGAACGTGCGCCTGCTGGAAATTCCGCTCGGCAAGGGCGTCAACCAGTATGACCTGAAGCGCGTCGGCGGCGGCCTGCTGCTGCAAAGCCCGGACGCCAAGAACGTGCAGCCGTCCGAGCTGCGCGTCGTCACCAAGCGCCATCCGACGCCGAAGGAAATGAGCGATCTGCTGTTCGCGTGGCGCGTCGCCAAGTTCGTCAAGTCCAACGCCATCGTGTTCTGCGGCGGCGGCATGACGCTCGGCGTCGGCGCCGGCCAGATGAGCCGCGTGGACTCGGCCCGCATCGCCAGCATCAAGGCGCAGAACGCCGGCCTGACGCTGGCCGGCTCGGCGGTGGCCTCCGACGCGTTCTTCCCGTTCCGCGACGGCCTGGACGTGGTGGTCGACGCGGGCGCGACCTGCGTGATCCAGCCGGGCGGCTCGATGCGCGACGACGAAGTGATCGCCGCCGCGGACGAACGCAATATCGCGATGGTGCTGACCGGCACCCGGCATTTCCGGCATTGAGTCCGGACCAAGGGGACCGAGCGGCAACGCGCCGCTCGCAGCCGGGCGAGCAGATCGAATGAGCGGTACGAACGCGCAGTTCGACGAGCACCGGCTGTCCTCTCCCCTGCCCCTCTCCCGCTAGCGGGAGAGGGAACCTTGACGACCCTCAAGCCGCGCGCGCCAACCTTTGAATGCGCTTGCGCGGCTTTCGTGAGGCAGTCCAAAGATCATAGGCGGACTGCAAACCGATCCACATCTCGCTGCTGGTGCCCAGCGCGTCTTCCAGCCGCAGGGCGATATCGGGCGTGATCGCGGCGTGTCCGTTGACGATGCGCGATAGCGTCGCCCGCGTGACGCCGATATGTCGCGCGAAATCGGTCAGCGTCATGGCATCCAGGTCGCGCAGCCATTCGGCGAGCACCGTACCCGGATGCGGTGGGTTGTGCATCCTCGTCATGATTCGATCCCCTCGATAGCCTAGTGATAGTCCTGGTATCCACCCTCTGAGAGCTTTGGCTTTACGCCCGGCGATTTGCGGGATTCGACGACCGTAACGAACGCGCTTACACTAGCGGCCAACCTAGACTCATTGATCCAATGCGCATCCTCGGCATCGACCCCGGCCTTCGTACCACCGGCTTCGGCGTGGTCGAAAAGCACGGCCACAAGCTCGCCTACATCGCCTCGGGCACCATCAAGAGCGATGGCAACGGCAGCCTGCCCGAGCGTCTGAAGACGCTGTATGACGGCATTGCCGAGGTCACGCGAACCTATGCGCCCGATTGCGCGGCGATCGAGAAGGTGTTCGTCAACGTCAATCCGCAATCGACGCTGCTGCTCGGGCAGGCCCGTGGCGCGGCGATCTGCGGGCTGGTGGGCTATGGCCTGCCGGTGTTCGAATACACCGCGCTGCAGTTGAAGGTCGCCGTGGTGGGCTATGGCCGCGCCAACAAGGCGCAGGTGCAGGAGATGGTGGCGCGGCTGCTGGCCCTGCCCGGCCATCCCAGCTCCGATGCGGCCGACGCGCTCGGCGTGGCGATCTGCCATGCCAATGGCGGCGATACGCTTGCCACGCTGAGCGGCCTGGCGCCCGAACTCGCGCGCAAGGGCGTGCGGGTGCGGCGCGGCAGACTGGTCGGCTAGCGCCGGCTCTTTCGGTTCTCGGGCTCTCGGGCTCTCGGGCTCTCGGGCTCTCCGGCTCTCCGACTCTCCGGCTCTCCGGCTCTCCGGCTCTCCGGCTCTCCAGCTCTCCGGCTCTCCAGCTCTCCAGCTCTCCAGCTCCCCGGCTCTCGGGCTCTCGCGGCTCTCCAGCCCCCGCGGCGCTGACGGCGTCCCAGGCGACGCCCGCCTCACTTACAATCGGCCTCATCCCGCGCTCGAGGAGGCCGCATGTCCCGTCCCAGCTTGATCCCCCGTTTTGCCTTGCAGCCCGCCGCGCGGCTCCACGCCGCGATGTCGGCCGCGATACTGGCCGCCCTGCTCGCGGGCTGCGCCACCCAACCCGTGCCGCCCGCCGCGCCTGCCGCCGAACCGCCGCAAGCCCAACCGGCACCGCCGAAGCCCAAGCCGCTGGTGATCGGCCATCGCGGCGCCAGCGCGCTGCGGCCCGAACACACGCTGGCCGCGTACACCAAGGCGATCGAGGACGGCGCCGACCTGATCGAACCCGATCTGGTCGTCACCCGCGACGGCGTGCTGGTGGCCCGGCACGAAAACGAGATCGGGGGCACCACCAACGTCTCCACGCTGCCGCAGTTCGCCGACCGCAAGCGCATCAAGGTGATCGACGGCGAGCGGCTGGAAGGCTGGTTCACCGAGGACTTCACGCTGGCCGAGCTGAAGACGCTGCGGGCGCGCGAGCGCATTCCGAAGCTGCGCCCGGCCAATACGCAATACGACGACAAGTTCGAGATCCCGACGCTCGCCGAGATCATCGAACTGGCCGCCAATGCCTCGCGCCGCAGCGGCAGGACCATCGGCCTCTATATCGAGACCAAGCATTCGAGCTACTTCCGCGGCATCGGCCTGCCGATCGAAGAGAAGCTGGTCGACGCGCTGCGCGCCAACGCCCACACGCGCCGCGCGCCGGTCTATCTGCAATCGTTCGAGACCGCCAATCTGCGCGCGCTGCGGCAGCGCATCGGCAAGTCGATGCCGAACGTCAAGCTGGTACAGCTGATCGGCAATGCCACGAAGGCGCCGGCCGACTGGCGCCTGGCCGGCGATACGCGCCGCTACGCGGACATGGTCACGCCGCTGGGACTGCGCGAGGTGGCCACCTATGCCGACGGCATCGGCCCCGAGCGCACGCACGTGCTGCCGCGCGACAGCGCCGGCGCGCTCGGCACGCCGACCGCGCTGGTACGCGACGCGCATGCAGCCGGCCTGGTCGTGCATCCCTACACGCTGCGGCCCGAGAACGCCTTCCTGCCCAAGAGCCTGCGCGGCCCGGGCGGGGACGCGGCGCGGCATCCGGCCGGCATGATCCGCGAGGCGCGGGCGCTGATCGACGCCGGCGTGGACGGCTTCTTCACCGACGATCCGGCGCTCGGCCGCCGCGCGGTGGATGTGCCGTAGAACCGGCGTAGAAGCGCCGTAGAAGCGCCGTAGAAGCGGAGTAGACCCGCCGCAGACACGCCATGGACCGCCATGGAGCCCCGTGGTCGCGCGGCGGACGCTCTGCCTCGCTGCGCTACACTGGCGCCCTTTCAGACCGACCCATGCCGGCGTGCGCAACAACGCGCCGGCAGCCCATCCCCCGCAAGCCACCATGATCGGACGCATCGCCGGCACCCTCATCGAGAAGAATCCCCCGCATCTGCTGGTCGACTGCCACGGCGTCGGCTATGAGGTCGACGTGCCGATGAGCACCTTCTACAACCTGCCCGCGGTCGGCCAGCCCGTCACGCTGCTGACGCAGCTGATCGTCCGCGAGGATGCGCATCTGCTGTACGGCTTCGGCAGCGCCGAGGAACGCAATACCTTCCGCGAGCTGATCAAGATCAGCGGCATCGGCGCGCGCATGGCGCTGGCGGTGCTGTCGGGCATGTCGGTCGCCGAACTGGCGCAGGCCATCACGCTGCAGGAGGCCGGCCGGCTGACGCGCATTCCCGGCATCGGCAAGAAGACCGCCGAACGGCTGCTGCTGGAGCTCAAAGGCAAGCTCGGCGCGGAGCTCGGCCACGTCGGCGGCGCGGCGGCCGCGCAAGACAGCGCCGCCGATATCCTGAACGCGCTGCTGGCGCTGGGCTATTCCGACAAGGAGGCCGCCGCGGCGACCAAGCAGGTGCCGGCCGGCACCGGCGTCTCCGAAGGGATCAAGCTCGCGCTGAAGGCCCTGTCGAAGGGCTGAGGCCGCGCGGCGGCGCAGGCCGGTGTGCAGCAGTGGGCGAGCCGGCATGCGAGCCGGTGTGCAGGCGGTGTGCGAGCCGGTGTGCGAGCCGGTGTGCGAGCCCGTGCGCGAGCCGGTGTGCGAGCCCGTGTGCGGGCCGGTGTGCTGGCCGGCGCGCGAGCCCCCGCGTGACCTGTGCCCGCTGAGACGGCGGCCGGCGCCGATGATGCCGTGGGCTACAATCGAGCCAGTTTTCCCGCCTCCGCCCCATGATCCAGACCGACAAGTTCGCCCCGAGCCGCCCTGCCGACAGCGGCGACCGCCTGATCGCCGCCACGCCCGCCTCCAGCAGCGAGGAGGCCTTCGAGCGCGCGCTGCGGCCCAAGCTGCTCGACGACTATGTCGGCCAGCAGAAGGTGCGCGACCAGCTCGACATCTTCATGCACGCGGCGCGCAATCGCCGCGAGGCGCTCGACCACGTGCTGCTGTTCGGCCCGCCGGGCCTGGGCAAGACCACGCTGGCTCATATCATCGCGCGCGAGATGGGCGTCAACCTGCGCCAGACTTCCGGGCCGGTGCTCGAGCGGCCCGGCGACCTTGCCGCGCTGCTGACCAACCTCGAAGCCAACGACGTGCTGTTCATCGACGAGATCCACCGGCTGTCGCCGGTCGTCGAGGAAATCCTGTACCCCGCGCTCGAGGACTACCAGATCGACATCATGATCGGCGAGGGCCCGGCCGCGCGCTCGGTCAAGCTGGATCTGCAGCCGTTCACGCTGGTCGGCGCCACCACGCGCGCCGGCATGTTGACCAATCCCCTGCGCGACCGCTTCGGCATCGTCGCCCGCCTGGAGTTCTATACCGCCGACGAGCTGGCCCGCATCGTGACGCGTTCGGCGCAGCTGCTGCACGCGCGCATCGATCCGACGGGCGCGCTCGAGATCGCGCGCCGCTCGCGCGGCACGCCGCGTATCGCCAACCGCCTGCTGCGGCGCGTGCGCGACTATGCCGAGGTCAAGGGCGACGGCACCATTACGCGGGAGATGGCCGATGCCGCGCTCGCGATGCTCGACGTGGACCGCGTCGGCTTCGACCTGATGGACCGCAAGCTGCTCGAGGCGATCCTGCACAAGTTCAGCGGCGGCCCGGTCGGCGTCGACAACCTGGCCGCGGCGATCGGCGAGGAGCGCGACACCATCGAGGACGTGCTCGAACCCTATCTGATCCAGCAGGGCTATCTGCAACGCACGCCGCGCGGACGCGTGGCGACGCCCGCGGCCTACCGGCACTTCGGGCTGGCGGCGCCGGGCGGCGCGCAGGGCAGCATCCTGCCGGACGAAGCATGATCCGATAAACCACCGTGGAGGCGCCGATGCGAAACGATCGAGACAGCACGATACGACGCGGGGCGCGCGCGCTGGCGCTGGCCTGCACGAAGACGGTCACGTTGATGGGCGCGTTGATGGGCGTGTTGATGGGCGTGTTGGCGGCCGGCGCCATCGGCAGCGCGAGCGCACAGACCGCGTCCGCCACCACCGCGGCAGAGATCGTCCGCATCGACGCCTCGAACGCGGTACTGGTGCGCGGACCGCAGGGTCAGCTGACCGAATTGATGACCGGCGACGAGGCTCGCCATTTCGGTACGGTCAACGCCGGTGACCGCCTGACGGTGACGCGCGGCCCGGCACGGATCACGAAGCTGGAGCCGCTGGCGAGCCGAAATGTCGCGACCGCCGAATCGGTGGACCGGCTGTCGCGCCGTCTCGACGACGGCCGGCCCGGCGTGGTGCGCGAGATCACCACCACGGCCACCGCCGAAATCGTTGCGGTCGATCCGATCGGACGCACGGTGACGTTCCGCGGCCCGCGCAACGCGGAGCACGCCGCGCGGGCGGACGACATCTCGATCGACGTGGCCGGCCTGCGGCCGGGCCAGATGGCCCGGATCGTGTATCGGGAGACGGTGGAGATTACGAGGGAGGGACGGTAGTCCCGACGCTGTCCGCTGTGATCGGAGTCGGGAAGGTTTGCTCCCCTCTCCCGCGAGCGGGACAGGGAAGAAAACCCATTGCGGCGGCTACCGGCTGACGAGCCTTGCGTCAGGCCGCTTTCGGCTGGCGCTCGCGGTCCCGCTGCTCATCGTCGACCGCACCGCTGGCGCGCGCACCCAGCGCCTCGCCGATCATCAGCAAGCTCGGGTGTTGCGGATCGATCCACGCCGCGGCTTCGCCCGCCGCCATCTGCCGCAGCGTGAACTGGCGGCTGCGCTGGTGCGGGGTCGAGGCGGCCTCGACCACCCAGGCCGGCGTCGATGCCGACTTGCCGTGCGCGATCAGCTGTGCGGCGATCGAAGCCGCCTGGTCGCGGCCCATGTAGTACACCAGCGTATCGGCCTTGACGTCGGCCTCCACGTCGATGGTGTCGGGCGCCTTCGCCTGCGTGGCAAACGCCACGCTGCGCGACACGCCGCGCTTGGTCAGCGGACGCGCGATCGCCGAGGCGGCGGCCAGCGCGGCCGTGATGCCCGGCACGATCTCGTAGGCGATGCCCGCCTCTTCCAGCGCCTGCAATTCCTCGTCGGCGCGGCCGAACAGCATCGGATCGCCGCCTTTCAGGCGCACCACGCGTTCGTACTTGTGCGCCAGGTCGACGATCTGCCGGTTGATGAAGAGCTGCGCGGTCGAGCGCTTGCCGCAGCGCTTGCCGACCTCGACCAGCCGGGCCTGGGGACACCAGGCCAGCATCTCGGGCGACACCAGCGCATCGTGCAGCACCACTTCGGCTTCGCCCAATAGTCGTGCACCACGCACCGTAATGAGGTCCGCCGCGCCGGGACCGGCGCCAATCAGGTAGACCTTGCCCATGTTGCTGCTCCTCGTGATTCCTGGACCGACTTCGATCTCGCTTCGATGTCAGGAATATGCACGGATCATGCCCGCGGCGACCGTGTGATTGGTGGCCTCGTCGATCAGCACGAACGCGCCGGTGGCCGGATTGTCGCTGTAGACGTCGCACACCACCGGCTTCTGCAGCGTGATCTGCACCGAGCCGATATCGTTCAGCCGAATGTCGTGACGGCCGGTCTCGTGCGACAGCGTATGCACGTCGAGCACGCGGTCCACCGACGACACGCGCGCGAACACGCTGGCGGTGGTGTGCTTGAGCACGTATTTGCGCGCGGTGTTCAGCGCCGCATCGTCGAACCAGCACAGGTCGGCCTGCAGCTTCTTCGCCGGCAGCGCCTGCTCGGTTTCCGCGGCGGCGGCCACGAACATGTCACCGCGCGATACATCGACGTCTTCCGCCAGCCGGATGGTGATGGTCTCGCCGGCGCTCGCCTCCTCGGCCGCGCCGTTCGGCGTCAGCACCTCGGCGACCACCGCCTCGCGGTTGGCCGGCAGCACGCGCACGGTCTGGCCGACACGGACCGTGCCCGCCTCGACGCGGCCGGCATAACCGCGGAAATCGTCGGACTGCGCACCGTCCTGGCGGATCACCAGCTGCACCGGGAAGCGCAGCGCGGCTTCGCCCTGCGGCGCGACTTCCTCGACCGGCAGCGCCTCGAGCAGCGGCAGCAGCGGCTCGCCCTGATACCAGGGCATCGCCTCGCTGGCATGCACGATGTTGTCGCCACGCAGCGCGGACACCGGCACGTAGCGCACGTCCTTCAGGCCCAGCTGGCTGGCCAGCTCCGCATAGGCGGCACGGATCTCGTTGAAGCGCTGTTCGCTGTAGTCGACCAGGTCCATCTTGTTGACCGCGACGATCACGTGCTGCAGCTCGAGCAGCTTGACGATCGCGGTATGGCGCTTGGTCTGCGCCAGCAGTTGCGCGCGGCCGTCGGCGACGGTCACGCGGGTGGCGTCGATCAGCACGATCGCGGCGTGCGCGGTCGAGGCGCCGGTGACCATGTTGCGGGTGTACTGCTCATGGCCCGGCGTATCCGCGATGATGAACTTGCGGCGCGCGGTCGAGAAATAGCGGTAGGCCACGTCGATCGTGATGCCCTGCTCGCGCTCGGCCTCGAGTCCGTCGGTCAGCAGCGAGAAGTCGATCTGCTCGCCGGCGGTGCGCTTGTTCTTGGCGTTCGCCAGCGCGGTCAGCTGGTCCGACAGCACCGCCTTGCTGTCATACAGCAGGCGGCCGATCAGCGTGCTCTTGCCGTCGTCGACCGAACCGGCGGTGATGAAACGCAGAAGGCCCTGGTGGGCGGCTTGGGTGGTCATGATGCAATCCTGTCTCTGGGCGTCGCTGCTTGCGTCGCTGCTTGCGTCGCGGCGTGCGTCGTTACTTGCGTCGTTAGCTGCGTCGCGGCGTGCGTCAATGTCGCTGGATCGGTCCGGCTCAGAAGTAGCCTTCCTTCTTGCGGCGTTCCATCGACGCTTCGCTGGTCTGGTCGTCCATGCGCGTGGCGCCGCGCTCGGTGATCTCGGTGACGGCGGTCTCGGCGATGATCTCGACCGGGGTCGCCGCGGTGCTGGCCACCGGGCAGGTGCAGCTGATGTCGCCGACCGTGCGGAAGCGCACCGACAGCACCTCGCTGACATCGCCGTCCTGCTTCGGCGTCAGCGGCGTCACCGGCACCAGCAGGCCGTTGCGGCGGACAACCTCGCGCTGGTGCGCGTAGTAGATCGGCGGCAGCGCCAGGTTCTCGCGCGCGATGTACTGCCACACGTCCAGCTCGGTCCAGTTCGAGATCGGGAACACGCGCATCTGCTCGCCCGGCGCCATGCGGGCGTTGTACAGGCTCCACAGCTCGGGCCGCTGCGCCTTCGGATCCCATTGGCCGAACTCGTCGCGGAACGAGAAGATGCGTTCCTTGGCGCGCGCCTTTTCCTCGTCGCGGCGGGCACCGCCCATCAGCGCGTCGAACTGGTGCTGCTCGATCGTCTCCAGCAGCGTGACGGCCTGGGCCGCGTTGCGCGAATCGGTTTCCTTGCGCAGCCGCACGGTGCCGCGCTTGATCGAATCCTCGACATGGCCGACCACCAGCCGCGCGCCGATCTCGGCCACGCGCTGGTCGCGGAAGGCGATCACCTCGGGATAGTTGTGGCCCGTGTCGATATGTACCAGCGGAAACGGCAGCTCGATCTTGCGGTTGCCGAGCCGGAACGCCTTCAGCGCCAGATGCAGCATCACGATCGAGTCCTTGCCGCCGGAGAACAGCAGCGCCGGGTTGCGGCACTCGGCGGCGACCTCGCGGATGATGTAGATCGACTCGGCCTCGAGCCGGTCCAGGTGGTCGTTCTGCACCTCGATCAGGTGCGCGATGTCGGGATTGCCGTCGCGCGTGGCCGCGGCGCCGGCCTGGAGTTCGTTCATGATGCCCATCTGTGGCCTCAATGCTTGATGTTCTGTTCGTGCAGGCCGCACTCTTTCGAGTCGCGGCTTTCCCACCACCAGCGGCCGGCGCGCACATCCTCGCCGGCGCGCACGGCGCGCGTACACGGTTCGCAGCCGATGCTGGGATATCCCTTGGCGTGCAGCGCGTTGATCGGCACCGCATGGCGCTTCAGATAAGCCCACACTTCGGCCTCGGTCCAGTCCGCGAGCGGATTGAACTTCGGAATGCCGCGCGCCTCGTCGATTTCCTCGAACGGCAGGTCGGCACGCGTGACCGCCTGCTCGCGGCGCTGGCCGGTCAGCCAGGCATCGGCGTGCGACAGCGCGCGGTTCAGCGGCTCGACCTTGCGGATGCCGCAGCATGCCTTGCGCAGCTCGACGCTGTCGTAGAAAGCGTTCAGGCCGTGCTTGCGCACATAGTTCTCGACCGCTTCGGCGTCGGGCGTGAAGCGCTCGATCTCGTAGCCGTAGTGCGCCTTGACCTCGTCCAGCATCGCCAGCGTCTCGGCGTGCAGGCGGCCGGTCGCCAGCGTGAACACGCGGATGCCGGCACGCAGCGCGGCCGAGCCGCGCAGGATCGCGTCGGTGATCACCATGTCCTCGGCGGCCAGGCTCGATGCGAAGCGGGCGCGGTAGAAGCGGCTCGCGATCGCTTCGAGCCGCTCGGCCAGCGCGGCCTCCTTGGCCTCGAGCGCGGCGGTGCTGCCGGTGTATTCCGGCGCCGTCCACAGCGCGGGGCGCAGCGACGAGGCGGCCGGAATCTCCGAAGCGGTCGCCGGCAGTTCGACGATCGGAATCACGCTCATGCCGATTCCCGCTGTTCGGCGCGCGCCCGGCGGAACAGGGGCAGCGGCTCGTCCACCGAGGCCTGGTAGGTCACGGTGAATTCGCTGAAGCCCTTGAGCGCGTCCTCGATGTTCTTGTCGGCGCGCACGGCAAAGGCGTCGAAGCCGCAGCGCTTCATGAAGTTCAACTGGTCGCGCAGCACGTCGCCGATCGCGCGCAGCTGGCCCTTCCAGCCATAGCGGGTGCGCAGCAGATAGGCGGTGGAAAAGCCGCGGCCATCGCGGAACACCGGGAAGTCGACCGCGAGCAGCGACACGCGCGCCAGCTCGCCGGCAACGTCGCCCGGCTCGTCGTCCGGTGCCAGCCAGATGCCGGTGCGGGCCGCGTCGCGGCTGGCCAGCAGGCCGTCCTTGTGCGCCAGCCAGACCGGCAGCGGGAACAGCACCGCGTCCTGGCTCGATGCCGCCGCGGCGATCTGCTCGTCGGTCGGGGCCTGGCCCTCGGCGCCGCGCAGCACGGTCCACGCGTCATCGACGATCGCCGGCACGGCGGCCTGGCCGCCGTCGGCGCGTTGCAGTTGGATGATCTTTGCCATATTCGTTCTCGATGCGTTTGCTGTCGTCGATGCCGTCAATCTCAGGCTTCGGCGCGTTCGCGCTGCTTGTCCGCGTAGACGCGCTCCTTGAAGGGCGCGACGCCGATGCGGGCGAAAGTGTCGATGAAGCGTTCGTCCTCGATGCGGTGCGCGACGAAGGTCTCGATGATGCGGCTGACCACGTCCGGCATTTCCTCGGCCTTGAACGAGGGGCCGATCACCTTGCCCAGCGCGGTCTGGTTGCCCTGCGCGCCGCCGAGCGTGACCTGGTACCACTCCTCGCCGTCCTTGTCGACGCCGAGCACGCCGATGTTGCCGACGTGGTGATGGCCGCAGGCGTTGATGCAGCCCGAGATGTTCAGCGAGACCTCGCCGAGGTCGTGCACGAAGTCCAGATCGTCGAAGCGCTGCTGGATCGCCTGCGCGATCGGGATCGACTTGGCATTGGCCAGCGAGCAGAAGTCGCCGCCGGGGCACGAGATGATGTCGGTCAGCAAGCCGATGTTCGGCGTGGCCAGGCCGTTGGCCTTGGCCAGCTGCCACAGGTCGTACAGGTCGCGCTTGCGCACGTCCGGCAGCACCAGGTTCTGCTCGTGCGCGACCCGCAGCTCGCCGTAGCCGAAGCGGTCGGCCCAGTCGGCCACCAGCTCCATCTGCTCGGCGGTCACGTCGCCGGGAGGCGCGGCCACGCCGGGCTTGGTCGACAGCGTCACCGCGGCATAGCCCGGCACCTTGTGGCCGTGCACGCTGCGGCGGACCCAGCGGGCGAAGGCCTTGTCTTCCAGCAGATGCTTCTCGAAGCTGGTGTCGGTGTCGGGCAGCTTTTCATAGGCCGGCGGCGCGAAATGCCGCGCGACGCGGTCGAACTCGGCCTGCGTCAGCGTGCCGGGACCATCCTTGCTGTGCTGCCATTCGGCCTCGACTTCCTCGGCGAACTTCTCCGCGCCCAGCGACTTGACCAGGATCTTGATGCGGGCCTTGTACTTGTTGTCGCGGCGGCCATAGCGGTTGTAGACGCGGATCGCCGACTCGATATAGGTCAGCATGTGCTGCCACGGCAGATCGTGCTTGATGATCGTGCCCAGAATCGGGGTACGGCCCAGGCCGCCGCCGGCCAGGATGTTCAGGCGCAGCTCGCCGGCCGCGTTGCGGTAGGCGTAGACGCCGATATCGTGCATCTGCACCACGGCGCGGTCGTCCTTCGAGGCCGAGATCGCGATCTTGAACTTGCGCGGCAGGAAGGCGAATTCGGGCTGGAAGGTGCTCCACTGGCGCAGCAGCTCGGCCAGCGGACGCGGGTCCACCGCCTCGTCCGGCGCGACGCCGGCGAAGTGGTCGGTGGTGATGTTGCGCACGCAGTTGCCCGAGGTCTGGATCGCGTGCATCTCGACCGAGGCCAGGTCGGCCAGCGCATCGGGCACGCGCTCGAGCTCCATCCAGTTGTACTGGATGTTCTGGCGCGTCGAGAAGTGGCCGTAGCCGCGGTCGTAGTGGCGCGCCAGATGCGCCAGCATGCGCAGCTGCTTCGACGCCAGCAGGCCATAAGGAATCGCCACGCGCAGCATGTAGGCGTGGCGCTGCATGTAGAGGCCGTTCTGCAGGCGCAGCGGCAGGAATTCTTCCTCGGTCAGCTCGCCCGACAGGCGGCGACGCACCTGGTCACGGAACTGCGCGACGCGCTCGGCAACGATGCGCTGGTCGTATTCATCGTACTGATACATGGTGTGGGTCCGTTCAGTATGCGTTCGTGTTCGTGGGTGTTCGTTCGTACGGGGCGCGGGACAGCAGCACCGCCGCTAGGAAACCAGCTTGATCGCCACCAGCGTCAGCGTGGTGGCCAGCGCGCCGCGCACCAGCCGCTCGGGCAGCGCGCGGGACAGTTGCGCGCCCAGCCAGATGCCGGGGATCGAGCCCACCAGCAGCGCCAGCAGCAGGTTCCAGTCGACGGTGCCGAGCCACACGTGGCCCAGCCCGGCCAGCGCGGTCAACGGCACCGCGTAGGCGATATCGGTGCCGGCCACCTCGGCCGGCTTCATGCGCGGATACAGCAGCAGGATCAGCGTCGCGCCGACCGCGCCGGCGCCGATCGACGACACCGTGACCAGCACGCCGATCACCACGCCGACGATCACCGTGGCCACCGCCTGGGCGCGGCCTTCCAGTTGAAAACGGGGATTGCGGGCCAGCCATTCGAGCAGCTGGCGGCGGAACAGCAGCGACAGCACGGTCAGGATCACCGAGATGCCGATCGACAGACGGATGGCGTGCAGCCAGCCGGCGTCGAGTTCGCCGGCGCTCTTGAGGACGAGGATGGCGGCAAGCGCGGCCGGCAGGCTGCCGATGCACAGGCGCCTGACCACCTGCCACTGGATATGGCCGTGGGCGCGGTGCGCCAGCGTGCCGAAGCCCTTGGTGATCGCCGCGAAGGCCAGGTCGGTACCGACCGCGGTGGCAGGCGAGAAGCCAAACAGCAACGTCAGCAGCGGCGTCATCAGCGAGCCCCCGCCCACGCCGGTCAGACCGACGAGGATGCCTACCAACAGACCGGAAACGGTAAAGGCCAGGGACATGGGGGCGCACCGAAGTGGGTCCCCGCCGGGCCGCGCCGGCGATGTAACGCCGGGCGCACGGGGACTAGCCGTTCATTAACAAAGTTCGCAAATCGTAATAAACTCGCCTCATATCTCAAACTAATAAGAAGTTGTTTGTTTATACGGACGACGATATATGAACCTGCACCAATTTCGCTTCGTGCGCGAGGCCGTCCGTCAGAACTTCAACCTGACCGAAGCCGCTAAAGCGCTCTACACGTCACAACCCGGGGTCTCCAAGGCGATCATCGAGCTTGAGGAAGAGCTGGGTGTCGATATCTTCACTCGCCACGGCAAGCGGATTCGCAGCCTGACCGAGCCGGGCCGCCGCATCCTGACCTCGGTCGAGAAGATCCTGCAGGAGGTCGAGAGCCTGAAGCGAGTCGGCAAGGACTACGCCGCCCAGGACCAGGGCAACTTCACGATCGCCACCACGCACACGCAGGCGCGCTATGCGCTGCCCCGCGTCATCGGCGAGTTCACCAAGCGATACCCGAAGGTGCGCCTCTCCATTCAGCAGGGCAACCCGGCGCAGATCGCGGACATGGTGCTGCACGACCATGCCGACCTGGGCATCGCCACGGAGGGCATCTCCGGCGACAAGAATCTGGTGTCGCTGCCCGGATACCAGTGGCAGCACACCATCGTGACGCCGCCGGACCACCCGCTGCTGGACAAGCCGCACCTGTCGCTGGAGGACCTGGTCAGTTATCCGATCGTCACCTACGACCCGAACTTCGCCGGCCGGACCAAGATCGACAAGGCATTCGAGCTGCGGCAATTGCAGCCGGACATCGTGCTGGAGGCGATCGACGCAGACGTGATCAAGACCTATGTGGAGATCGGCTTGGGCATCGGCATCGTCGCCGGCGTGGCCTTCGACCCCGAGCGCGACCGCAATCTGCGCGGCATCCCGGCCGGCCACCTGTTCGGCACCAATGTGACGCATCTGGCCGTCAAGCAGGGCGCCTACCTGCGCAGCTTCGTCTATACCTTCATCGAACTGTTCTCGCCGACGCTGAACCGCAAGCTGGTCGAGCAGGCGATGTCGGGCGACCACGAGGCCTACGAACTGTGAGCGCACACCAACCTGAACAGCGGCCCAGCCAGGACGGCTCGCCTGAGACCACCCTCGGCGCCACGGCCGAGCCCACCATCGAGTGGACCGAGGAAGGCGTGACGCACCGCGCCCGCTGGCGCTCCGAAGCCGGCATGCCGCCGCCGCGGCGGGTGGTGATCGCCGACGACCGCACCGACGCCGATACCGCCTACCGGCTCGCCTGCGAGGGCACCGCCCTGCTGTGGCGCGGCGACTTCCAGAACGCGCGCCAGCTGCTGCAGGCGATGGCGCGCCGGGTCGAACGCAAGCCCCGCCGGGCCCAGCGCCAGGCCAAGGCCAAGCCCGCGCCGGCCACGCCGGCCGAGGCCTTCCATCTGCATCGGCAGGCGCAGGCGCAGCGCGCCCGCACCTTGGGCATGCTGCTGCTGCCGTTCGGGGCCGATCACACCGTACCGCTGCGCCGCGCGCCCGATGTGCGCGAGGCCTGCACCGAGGCCTACGGGCCGGGCGACCAGCCCTATGTCGCCTCGATGCGCGAACTGCTGGGCCTGATCGGCGCGCACGAATGGCGCAAGAAGGGCGTGCCGGTGCCGGCGCTGGGCGACCGCATCCATCCCTGGTATGGCGTGTTCTCGCCGGTGCGCGGCGAGTATGTCGACCTGGTCGGCCAGGCGCCGCTGCCCAAGGCGCTGACCCGGGAATCGCTGGCCTTCGATATCGGCACCGGCACCGGCGTGCTGGCCGCGATGCTGGCGCGGCGGGGCGTGGCGCGCGTCGTCGCCACCGACCAGGACCCGCGCGCACTCGGCTGCGCCGCCAACAATATCGCCCGGCTCGGGCTGACCGGACAGGTGGAGATCGTTCAGGCAGACCTGTTTCCGTCGGGCCGCGCCCCGCTGGTGGTCTGCAATCCGCCGTGGGTACCGGCACGCGCCAACGCGCCGATCGAACATGCGATCTACGATCCCGACAGCCGCATGCTGCGCGGCTTCCTCGCGGGCCTGGCCGCGCATCTCACCGATGACGGCGAAGGCTGGCTGATCCTGTCGGACCTCGCCGAGCATCTCGGCCTGCGCAGCCGCGAGGCGCTGCTCGGCATGATCGAGGCCGCCGGGCTGCAGGTGCTGGGCCGCATCGACATCAAGCCGCGCCATCCCCGCGCCGCCGACGCCGAGGATCCGCTGCACGCCGCCCGAGCCGCGGAGATGACTTCGCTGTGGCGGCTCGCGCCGAAGGCCGCCGGCCAGCCAGGCTGATGCCCGACCCGACGGGATGGAAGTCCGATCGAAGCCGGATGTAAGCCCTATAGGACTGGATCGAAGCCGGATCGAAGCCATATGGAAGCCACATCGAAGCTGGATGAGCCAGACAGAAGCCAACAAGCCGAAGGAGGAGACCCCATGCCACGATCCACCCTGCCCCGCCTGCGACGCTCGCTGCGCCCGGTCACGCTGGCGCTAGCCGCCGTCGGCGCCGCCGGTGCCCTGCTCAGCGGCACCGCGCGCGCCGACATCCGCGTCGGCATCGACGTCTCGACCACGGGTCCTGCCGCGTCGATCGGCATTCCGTCGAAGAACACCATCCTGATGTGGCCGGCGACGCTGGGCGGCCAGAAGGCCGAGTACATCCTGCTCGACGACGGCTCGGACCCGTCGGCCGCGGTGCGCAACGTCCGCAAGCTGATCTCCGAGGAAAAGGTCGACGTGATCGTCGGACCGAACATCACGCCGACCGCGCTGGCGGCGCTCGACGCGGTGTCGGAGGGCGAGACCCCGATGGTCGCGCTGGCCGCCTCGGCCGCGATCGTCGAGCCGCAGACCGACCCCAAACGGCGCTGGGCCTTCAAGATGCCGCAGAACGACTCGCAGATGGCGACCGTGCTGACCGAGCACATGAGCAACCACGGCGTGCGCACGGTCGGCTTCATCGGCTTCAACGACGCCTACGGCGAGAGCTGGTGGCGCGAGTTCTCCAAGCTCGCCGAGGTCCGCAAGATCCGCGTGGTCGCCAGCGAACGCTTCTCGCGCAACGACACCTCGGTCACCGGCCAGGTGCTCAAGCTGATGGCCGCCAACCCCGACGCGATCCTGATCGCCGGCGCCGGCACGCCGTCGGTGCTGCCGCAGAAGACGCTGGGCGAGCGCGGCTACAAGGGCAAGGTCTATCAGACCCATGGCATCGCCACCGGCGAGTTCCTGCGCATGGGCGGCAAGGATGTCGAGGGCACGCTGTTCCCGACCGGCCCCGTCGTGGTCGCGCGCCAGCTGCCCGACACCCATCCGGTCAAGAAGGTCGCGCTCGACTTCGTGACCCGCTACGAGGCCAAGTACGGCGCGGACTCGATCACGCAGTTCGCCGGCGATGCCTGGGGCGCGTGGCAACTGCTCGATGACGCCGCGCGGCGCGCGCTGAAGACGGGCGCGCAGCCCGGCACGCGCGAGTTCCGCCAGGCCATGCGCACCGCGCTGGAAACCACCGCCAATCTGACCGTGCCAAACGGCGTGCTGAACCTGAGCCCGCGCGACCACCAGGGCTTCGATCAGCGCTCGCGCGTGATGGGCGTGATCCGCAACGGCAAGTTCAGTTACGCCGGACAATAAGGCCGGCATTGCCGGGCGCGGCCTTTCTTGGCCGGCGCCCGGTGCCGCGCAACAACAAGATCAGCAAGGAGTTGTCGTCATGACTACGATCGCCTTTATCGGCCTGGGCGCGATGGGCTCGCAGATGGTGCGCCATCTGCTCGCGGCCGGACACACCGTACGCGCCTCGGTGCGCCGGCCGGAAGCCGCCGACGCAGCGCGCGAACTGGGCGCCGAGCCGTTCTTCAGCCCCGCCGAGGCGGCTCGCGGCGCCGAGGTCGTATTCACCAACGTGACCTCGTCGGAGGATGTCCGCATGGTGCTGCTCGGCGAAGGCGGCGCGATCGAAGGCGCCGCGCCGGGCACGATCTGCATCGACCACAGCACGATCTCGCCGGTGGTCACGCGCGAGATCGCCCAGGCGCTCGCCGAGCGCGGCATCGAGGCGCTCGACTGCCCGGTGTCGGGCGGCACGGTCGCCGCCGAGGCCGGCACGCTGACCATCATGGTCGGCGGCAAGGCGGAAGTGCTCGAGCGCGTTCGGCCGCTGCTCGCGTGCTACGGCAAGACCATCACGCATATCGGCGACAACGGCGCGGGCCAGGTCGCCAAGCTGTGCAACCAGATCGCGCAGGTGGTCAATATCGAGGGGATCGCCGAGGCAATGCGCTTCGCCCAGTCGCAGCAGGTCGACATGCAGCGCGTGCTGCAGGCGATGTCGACCGGCATGGCCGGCAGCCGCATGCTGGACATGATGGGACCGAAGATGGTCTCCCGCGATTTCGCCGCCGGCATCCAGGCGCGCCTGCACGACAAGGACTTTGGCCTCGCCGCCGACGTCGCCCGCGAGGCAGGCCTCGCCCTGCCCGCGATGCAGGCCACCGCGGCGCAGCTGCAGACGCTGATGCGCAACGGCTGGGGCAAGGACGACACCTCGTCGCTGCTGCGGGTCCTGGAGGATCAGGGCTGATCCGGGGGTCGCCGGCTCGGTTGTCCGGCAAGGCGATTTGCGGCATAATCCGCTGCTCAGCGCAGTGCCATCCGCCGGCTCCCGGCGACCCTCCGGCACGATCGCGCACCCGCCCGGGTGGTGAAACAGGTAGACGCAGGGGACTCAAAATCCCCCGCCGCAAGGCGTGTCGGTTCGAGTCCGACCCCGGGCACCACCACAATATCTCCCGAAAATTCAGACATCTGGAAGATGTCGTAGTCCATTCGCCGCCGTGGGATTTTCTCCCGGGCACTGAAAGGCCCTGATCCGCAAAGCCGGCTGGCCTACGACAGCCAAGCCTGGACCGACGCCAAATGCCCTTTCACCTTGAGGAGTTTCGATCCAATGACCCGCGCCATGAAGCAGTCAGCCGGTTTGTGGAGGCAGGTCTAAGCGATGAGGAGGTGTTCGGGATTAGCAGCGACAAGTCTCTACAAATGCTCAAGCGCTACATCCGCCCCGCGCGGAAGACCTTGTACAGCAGCTGGCGCACATTGCTGCACTGGAAAGCCTCAGTAATGCGGCGTAGCGAACCTAACGCTCCCGCGGTAGGTATCTGTGAGAATTAGAGTTACCAAAGCCCTGTGATTCTGCGAGCGGGCCTTTGTACATTCTCATACTGAGAGTTCTTAAGCCATTGCTAATCGACGATCAACGAGCGGAAAGCGTTCAGCACATTGACGTCTGTCTCCTGAGCATCACACTGCCAAGCATCAGATAGGAAATTGAGCGTCTCCAAGCATTCCGCTGGTTTTAACGGTCTGCCGCCCACGCATGCAAAAGGACCATCCGTTTCCGTCAGAACCCGCTCGCGCGGCATCTTTCCAATCAGTCTTCGTCCTTTTTCGCCGGCTAACATCGCAGGTCCTACAGAGAACCAGCATCCCATTTCCGCAGCGCGGGCAAGTTCGCGCTGTGTACCAGAAAACCAGTGCAAAATTGGCTTCCCGCAGCCTGGATACCGTTCCAACACATCAAGGACTGCCGTGGCGGCTGATCTACTGTGGATGGTCAGGATCCGCCCTCCGAGCCGCTGGCAGGACGAGAGGATATGCTCGAACACTTCCATCTGATCCCTCCAGAACTCTTTGCAATCCGGCCTACCGTCGAGACCGATCTCCCCAACGTATTTCGCGCTGGGGAGTAGGCGATCAAACAATGGGAGTTCTGATTTGCGGGACTTTGCAAGCTGCGGGTGGAGCCCCAATGCAGTCTGTATACGTGGAGCGGCAGCCGACAGGCTTGACGTCACCCGCCACGCCTTGGGCGTGGTCGTAACCGATAACACATACGCTTTTAGCGCAGCTATCCTTGCTACTTCCCTAGCCGGATCCGGGTAGAGATCCAGATGGCAATGCATGTCAACGAGAGGCACGCTCATCAGATCAAGCGTTCACTTGCGAGATAGGCCCTCACCTCACCCATCCCCCGTCTTACCACGTCAACAAGCGCTTCCTTAACAGCGGGGTCATCAGGAAGAGGGCCGCTCTTGGCTATCCACGACGCGATGTCCAAGCCCGGCAGGCGGCGAGAAGCAATCATCGTTGCCATCAAATCGTCCAAGTCGGTATCGAAGTCGAATATCTTGGAGAGATCCTTCGCCGGATTACGGTAGTCCGTATCGTCCTTTAGATTTCTGATATTCGCAGCATGAAACGATGACCGCCTGATTATGCAAGGCACACACTTGCCACATTGCTCGTGAGTGCGTTTCCACTTCCCGCACGATACGGTTCGAGAGGCGAAGCTAGCCAAAAGCCCCCGCTGCCGACAGTCTCGGATCATCTCCCCTTTCGTCATAAATGCAAATGGATTCTCAATAAATACTGGAATTCCAACACCATCCAGAACCTGCTGCATAAGTCCAAGATAATGCGGATGCGTAGTGCGTGTGCTCAGTGCCCCTATCCGTCGGCTTGTGAGGGGCGGATTCATTGCAATCAGGCCATTCTCAGGAATGAAGAGCGGTACACGTCGCCCAGCCCTGCGCGCAATCGTTGCGGCTCCCAGCGTACCCATGGCCAAAAAGTTGAAGCTCCGCGTCCGCATCTGGACATCATTGGCCGTACCTAGGTCGCTCTTGGGGCTGGCGTGTAATGGCAGCCTAGGAATCGGATCGGGAAGGTACCGGAGGATCTCCCTCTGCCTGCTCGCATCGTTCGGGTACGCGTGACTCACCAGAACGAGCTTATGCCCCTGCGCGAGCAGGTTGAGGACACCAACCGCGCTATCAAGGCCGCCAGAAAAAAGACATGCCGCTTCTGCATCCTCCAGCCGTATCTTGTAGTGTACGCGCGGCCTGGACGCCGGAGGAGGCATGCCGCCATGAAGGACCGATAGCCTCCACGAGTCACCGCTCAGAAAACGCAGAGCCTTCTCAAGAGTAGAGATTACTGGCTGCCATCTGTCGGGCTCTTGTACAGCGACCTTGAGATCAATATCTCTAACCCATCCATCACCAGCGTTCTCCCGACTAACGAAGGTGTCCGCGGCAGTCACTGCCATGGAGATCGAAAGAAAATCAAAGGCAGTCGGGTCTAGCGGCGTCGTAACGCGGGACAGTACTGGCAGTATGGGCCCTCCAATTGCTGCCTGGCCCGGTTGAGGCTTCGCACCGTATAGATGGACGCAAATTCGTTGTCGCCTTGCCTGCCTGAGCTCTGTCACGTCCGAATGAACGAATACCTCGGTCATGGCTGATAGTCCTCCCATTCGCGCCACACGTCTTTGATCGCAGCTATCTGAGCGGCTTGCATGTCTGCATTGGACATCGTCCTGATTTCACGCTCAATCAGCGGAGTCATGTGCTTCTCAGTGACGACTGTCACTAGCTCGGATAATGCGTGTTCAGCAGTCTCCGCTTGTTCAGGCGTCTGGGCTTTTGCAAATGCACGATTGGAGTCAAGCATGATCTGCTCGAATACGCAATTGGACACGTACGTGATCATGATGTCCATCAACACGTCATCGGTCAGACTGCCGAAGTCAAACTCATCTGCTCCATCTAAGCACTCTGACAAAGAGTCATTCAATGCGGTTCGAATCCGGTCAGCATCGCCATTCTCCGGAACAAGCCAGTCGACTAGAGCATCGATGACCTCCCGGGTGCTCTTGCCCACTAGCCGTTGCAGATCCACCGGAGCATTGGCGGGATCTCGACGGAGCTGATCTAACGCTTCGTAGAGTCCTCCCCCTGCCTGAACCATGGGGCCAAAGCGCCGGGCACCGACTGCTGACCCGCCAGTTGACGTAGACGCATAGCTTCGCAGGGCGCTACGCATATAAGACTGGTTCCCCGTTCTAACGAATTTACCTAAAGCCGTCCTAAAACCTTGAAATCTATTTGGAGGAGGCGTCGGTCCGGTCCCTCGTCCGTCCACATCAGCCCATGGCGGCACCAAAGGACTCGAGTTGTTCGGCCCTCTACTAGACGTCGATGTTCCCATCACTCGCCCCCCTGGAACCAGCCCTTGCCGCTAACGGCCGCCTTGAACCAAGGCCCCATTTTGACCTGCAGTGAAGCAAGGTAACTGGCGAGTACGACTGCCGCCTCAGCGTTGTTATCCGCAAGCATTTGCGCCCCAATAAACGCCTGCGGTCGGACATTCCAATCTTGGTGGTTTTTTAGCTCGGAGACCAATTCGCGCATAACCGAAGCGTGCTCGCCTTCCGGGATTGCTTTGATAGCTTCCTGTGCAACGCGTGACGCCGGTCGTACCGCGTTGCGAAGGCGTATGACCGCGTCAGCACCGGGCTTCGAAAGATTCGAGCTCGAACTCCGTATGGGCGTTATGTCTCGGCTCAAGTAGACAAGAGGCCGAAGGTCTGTCTGCAACGATGGCTTCAGCTCAAACCACGAAAGCAAGAAAGTTACGTGCTTCTTCCATTCCTCAGGGCAAAGCTGGCCAAACCGCTCTGGGTCGTCACATGCCAACTCCAGCTCCTTGATAAGATGTGGCTGGCCTACAGGAGCTTCATTGATCAATGCATACAGCTTATTGATCGAAGCAGTATCAACGCATCGTTCGAAGAGGGCGAATTTCGCAACCAACTCCTCGTTGATAGACATTCCTCGGCGGACAGCGATTATCGTGCGCAGACGAACTACATTCAACATTCGCTTAACGATTCGCGGGTTGCCTTCAACCAAGCTCGCATTTGCCAACAAAGTCGCCATCTTATCGGCAGTATCAAAGCTGGAGCTAAGCTTTTCATCCTTCGTTCCGATCGCTTTCGTTACCTCCTCGACCGTCAAGGGCGCGTCAATCCAGCTTCTCCGCAAATTGCTTTCCAAATGCTGACGCAAGCGAGCACGGGCGGCGGCGTCGGCCACAACGGACTCAGCAAGTAGCATGAAGAGATATGCCCGAATCTCCGCAACGCCAGATCGAGGAACACGAATAGGAACCTGGATCAACTTGTCCAGATAGTCTTTGACATGCCTATCGTCGGCCCCTCGAAAGTACTGAGAGACTGAGTCTCGAACCATCTGTTCATCAGCCGCCACAACAAAAGCTGACTGCTCCATGAACAGGAACAGTCTGAGCGCCTCGAGCGTATGAATCGTCTGAGTTGGCAAGCATCTGTCGAGATTGTCGACGAATACGATCATTGTCTTGTCGAGCTTCCGCAACAGCTCACCAAACTCCGCTCGGAAAGCGTCAATTTCTTCCGGTGGGCTCTTTTGCTCTGCGGGCTTGATGAGTCCTCCGACCTCATTGCCAACCTCTTTGAGCGCTTTAGCGTCCTCTTCGTTGGCTTTGCCCCCCACGAAGTTACCCACAGCGCTGACTGCCTTCGCTCCCGCTCCAAACATTGGAATGCCGTGAGCCGCAGCCAAGATTTCGGCCCCTAACCCGAGCGCCCTCACGACCCGGACGCGTTTCATTAGGCTCAACGCAGTTTCTTTCAGCCCCGCGTCCGCCTTGGCTTGCTCATACAACGTACGCGCGATGACATCCATTAGTGCAGCGCGCGCGTCGTCAAAGCCTTGGTATAACCAGGCATCAAATCGAATGATCAGCACACCATCTTCATCTCGAGCTCTTACATCGTCTTCAATCAGGTTTAACAAACTAGATTTTCCGGTCCCCCAAGTGCCAAAGATGCCTACTGAAACGGGCCTCATGGACCGGTTCATCAGGATTTCACCGGCCACCTCTGCAATCTCTTGATAATTAAGATAGTCGACACGCGTTTCAATGTCGGCCCACATGCGCACCTCCCGCCTGTAATGATAATTCACTGAAACTTTATCACGAGTAGATGCAATTAGGGCATATGGACACCAGCTGCCAATGCACGTCTGTTAGCTAGCCAGCCCAGACGTCAGTCAGGACCACGGTTTGATCTAAGTAATATCCGCGCGGCGGCAAGGAAGAATTCAGGAGACCGTCGCAAAGAAATGTAATGACCAACTTCCCGGGGCGAAGAAGAACATTACGACCTACAGGCAAGCCCGCTCTAAAACCCCTAGCACTACTTTGAAGGAGACACCCCTTCATCACCGAATCCAACAACAACGCTGTTATCGGACGCGAGCCGCACATCGATGGATTTTTTCCACAGCAGTTTTGATGTACGAAGGCAACCCTAGCTTGACAGCAAGCCATTCCAAAGCCCTTGTCTAAGCGGTGATTTCCCAGATCAATTTGGTTCGATTCGGTCTCAAAGCCCTTGCCACGTTGCTCAGGCGATCTCCCGATGGCTTCCGAGTAGCGCTTTATACGGATACGGATTTCTCCCGCAAGCCCATGTCCGCCATGCTGTGAGTCGGCCGCTCCGTCTATTTCCGCACCGTTCACGATGATGCAGTGCCTGCTAAGGCTCAACACAAGGGCCGCGTTTGACCGACTGGCCTCGATAGGACGCGGCGTGGCGTCAATCTCTCCACGCGACTTGAGCCCAACAGCCAAGGGTTGACCCCAATGGAACCCCCTGCGCCCACATTTGTATGATGACCTTATTACCTGATAAGGCATCACACCGACCAACGGCATGTTCGACAAGGTTTCCGCCCCAGCAATGAGCGATACGGTCGCTCAGCAACTGCTCAAGCAGATCGAGATCGGCAGTTTTGCGGCCACCGGCAAGCTGCCCACCGAGGCCGTGCTGGCGCAGCAGTTCGGCGTCAGCCGCACGGTGATTCGCGAGGCGATCTCCCGGCTGAAGAACGAAGGCGTGGTCGAGCCGCGCCAGGGCAGCGGCGTGTTCGTCAAGGAGCATGGCGCGATCCGGCCGCTGCGGATCGACTACGCCGAGGCGGTCGAGGCGAGCTCGATGCCGCATTTGCTGGCGGTGCGCCGGGCCATCGAGGCGGAGGTGGCGGCGGAGGCCGCGCGGCGCTGCACGGACCGGGATATCGCCGAGATCGACGCGGCGCTGGCCAACATCGACGAGGCGGTCGCCGCCGGGCGCGATGGCGTGGCTGAGGATGTCGCCTTCCACCGCAAGATCGCCGCGGTGACCGGCAACCCGTATTTCATCAAGACACTGAATTTCCTGAACCAGTACCTCGAGGCCGGCGTGGCCGTGACCCGCCGCAACGAGGCGACACGCGACGATTTCTCGCGCCAGGTGCGCGAAGAACATGCGGCCATCGTCGACGCGATCCGTGCGCGCGACCCCATGGCGGCGCGCAATGCCGCCCTCACCCACCTGTACAACGCCGAGCGCCGGCTGTCGCAAGCCGGCATCTGCTGAGCGGCCGCGGCGGCGGCACGCGCCAACCAGAAACAGATCATGTCACGACATATTGGAGTCATCGGCCTCGGTGCCATGGGCCTCGGCGTTGCGCGCTCGCTGCTGCGCGCCGGCTTTCGTGTCCACGCCTGCGACGTGCGCGACGATGTGCTGCGCGCGTTCGCCGGCGAAGGTGGCATCGCGTGCGCCACGCCGGCCGAATTGGGCGCGCAGTGCGACGTGGTGGTGACGCTGGTGGTCAATGCCGCGCAGACCGAAGCGGTACTGCTCGGCGAGCACGGCGCCGCTGCCCGCATGAAGCCCGGCAGCGTCGTGATCGCCAGTGCCACGGTGGCCCCGGACTTCGCCGCGCAACTCGGCGCGCGCCTGGAAGCGGCGGGACTGCTGATGCTCGACGCGCCGGTGTCGGGCGGCGCGGCACGCGCGGCGTCGGGCGAGATGACGATGATGACGTCGGGACCGGCGGCCGCCTATGCCGCCTGCGAGGATGTGCTGGAGGCCATGGCAGGCAAGGTCTATCGCCTTGGCGAGCAGTACGGTGCCGGCTCCAAGGTCAAGATCATCAATCAGTTGCTGGCCGGCGTGCATATCGCGGCCGCCGCCGAGGCGATGGCCCTCGGCCTGCGCGAGGGCGTCGATCCCGACGCGTTATACGACGTGATAACCCATAGCGCCGGCAACTCGTGGATGTTCGAGAACCGCGTGCCGCATATCCTCAATGGCGACTACACGCCACTGTCGGCGGTCGACATCTTCGTCAAGGACCTGGGCCTGGTGCTCGATACCGCGCGCCGCAGCAAGTTTCCCCTGCCGCTGTCGGCCACCGCTCACCAGATGTTCATGAGCGCGTCCAGCGCCGGCCATGGTGGCGAGGACGACTCCGCGGTGATCAAGACCTTCCCCGGCATCACGCTGCCGCCCTCACGCTGACGACAGCCACGCTGAACGTCGCTCGTCCTCCGTCGCCCGCTGCCGCTGCCCGCTCTCCCCGTTTGCCCATGTCCCAGTCCAACTCGCCCCGCCCGCTTCCGGGCCCGCTTCTTGGTTGTATCGCCGACGACTTCACCGGCGCCACCGATCTGGCCAACATGCTGGTCAAGAGCGGCATGCGCACGGTGCAGACCATCGGCGTGCCGCCGTCCGCCGCGCCGCTGCAGGCGGACGCCATCGTCGTGGCGCTCAAATCGCGCACCATCACCGCGGCCGATGCCATTGCGCAATCGCTGGGCGCGCTCGCCTGGCTGCGCGAACAGGGCTGCCGCCAGTTCTTCTTCAAGTACTGCTCGACCTTCGACTCGACCGACGCCGGCAACATCGGCCCGGTGGCGGAAGCACTGCTCGATGCCCTCGGCGACCAGCCTGGGTTCTCGATCGCCTGTCCGGCCTTTCCCGAGAACGGCCGCACCGTCTTTCGCGGCCACCTGTTCGTCGGCGATGCGCTGCTCAACGAGTCGGGCATGCAGAACCACCCGCTGACGCCGATGCGCGATGCCAACCTGGTGCGCGTGCTGCAACGGCAAACCCGCGGCAAGGTCGGTCTGATCCGCTACGACACGATTGCCGCCGGCCCGGCCGCGGTGCACGACGCGATCGGGCAGCTGCGCGCCGATGGCGTACGGCTGGCGATCGCCGACGCGCTGTCCGATCGCGACCTGCATGTCCTGGGCGAGGCCTGCGCTGACCTGCCGCTGGTGACGGGGGGCTCGGGCATTGCGCTGGGCCTGCCAGGCAACTTCCGCCGCGCGGGCCTGTTGGCCGAACGCACCGATGCCGCGCAATTGCCGCGCATCGCAGGCTACGCCGCCGTGCTGGCAGGCAGCGCATCGCAGGCCACCAATGCGCAGGTGGCGGCTTGGCGCGGGGAGACAACGAACTCCGATTCCAATACGAACTCGGCAGCAGACGCCCGCCCGAGTTTCCGCATCGACCCGCTCGCGGTGGCACGCGGCGAAGCGGTGGTGGAGCAGGCGCTGGCGTTTGCCCGTTCGCATCTGCCCGAGCCGGTACTGATCTATGCCACCGCGACGCCCGACGAAGTGTGTCACGTACAGCAGGCGCTCGGCGTGGCCGAGGCCGGCCAACTGGTGGAGGCAACGCTCGCCGCCATCGCGCGGGGTCTGCGCGAGATGGGTGTGCGCAAGTTCGTCGTCGCCGGCGGCGAGACGTCGGGCGCCGTCGTGCAGGCGCTCGAGGTCAAATCGCTGCAGATCGGCGCACAGATCGACCCCGGCGTGCCGGCCACCGCCACCATCGATACCGAGCCCTTGGGGCTGGCGCTCAAGTCGGGGAATTTCGGCGCGGTGGACTTCTTTGCCAAAGCGCTGCGTCAGCTGGAAGGAGGCGCGCTATGAGCGAGGAAACCCGCCTGCGCGAGGAAATCTGCACGATCGGCGCCAGCCTGTATGCGCGCGGGCATGCGGTAGGCAGCGCCGGCAATATCAGCGCCCGGCTCGATGACGGCTGGCTGATCACGCCAACCGATGCCTGCCTGGGCCGCCTGGACCCGGCGCGCATCGCCAAGGTCGATGCGAACGGCCGGCATGTGTCCGGCGACAGGCCATCGAAGACGCTGGCGCTGCATCGTGGCATCTACGCCAACGACCCGGGCGCGCGCGGCGTGGTCCATACCCACTCCACGCATCTGGTCGCGCTGACGCTGGCCGGCGTCTGGAGCGATGACGACGTGCTGCCGCCGATCACGCCCTACTACGTGATGAAGGTCGGCCATATTCCGCTGCTGCGCTATCGGCGCCCCGGCGATCCCGAGGTGGCCGCGCAGGTCGCCGCGCTGGCCTCGCGCGTGCGCGGCGTACTGCTGGACCGGCTCGGCCCCGTGATGTGGGGTCCGTCGGTATCGCAAGCGTCCTGGGCGCTCGAAGAACTCGAGGAAACCGCGCGCCTGTGGTTGATGACCGATCCGAAGCCGGCGCCGCTCGACGCCGCGGCCCTCGAAGAACTACGCCAGACCTTCGGCGCCCGCTGGTAGCGCGCGCCAGCCCGCGGTGTGCACGGGCTTTCGTCACGCACACCGGAGCCGGCGCGACAGCCGGCCCGACACCGTCCAAAGGAGACAATCCATGACAGCCTACGACGCGGCAGCGGCCGCCTACGTCGACGCACCCGGCAAAGCCGAACTCGACCTGACCTACCGCAAGGTGTTCTGGCGAATCGTGCCCTTCCTGATGCTGTGCTACGTGGTGGCCTATCTGGACCGCGTCAACGTCGGCTTCGCCAAGCTGCAGATGTCGCAGGATCTGGCGTTCAGCGAGACGGTGTTCGGCCTGGGCGCCGGCATCTTCTTCCTCGGCTACTTCCTGTTCGAGCTGCCGAGCAACATGCTGATGCACCGGCTCGGCGCCCGCATCTGGATTGCCCGCATCATGATCACCTGGGGCATCCTGTCGGCCATGTTCGCCTTCGTCACGACGCCGACGCAGTTCTACGTGCTGCGCTTCCTGCTGGGGCTGGCGGAGGCGGGCTTCTATCCCGGCGTGATCCTGTATCTGACGTACTGGTTTCCATCGCACCGCCGCGCCAAGATCATCGCGGTATTCATGTCGGCGATTCCGGTATCGGGCATCTTCGGCAATCCGTTGTCCGGCTGGATCATGGAGAGCTTCCACGGCGGCGCCGGCTTCCACGGCTGGCAGTGGATGTTCGTGCTGGAGGCCATCCCCGCGGTGCTGATCGGCATCGCGACGATCCTATATCTGGACAACAACATCCGCAGCGCCAAATGGCTGACCGAGCGCGAGAAGCAGCTGCTGGCCGACGAGATCGCCGCGCAGCCGCAGGAGCAGCAGAAGAACGCGCATTCGCTGCGCGCGGTATTTCGCGACCCGCGCATGTGGTGGATGTCGCTGATCTACTTCGCCTTCGTGTCCGGGCAGTACGGCCTGACCTTCTGGATGCCGACCTTCGTCAAATCGACGGGCATCAAGGGCACGCTGGAAATCGGGCTGCTCAGCGCGATCCCGTTCGTGGTGGCCATCGTGGCGATGAACCTGTTCGGCCACAGCGCGGACAAGCGCCGGGAGCGGCGCTGGCATCTGATCGTACCGGCGCTGATGGGCACCATCGGCTTCACCGTCGCCGCTTCCGCGGCGGGCAACACGACGCTGTCCATCGTGGCGCTGTCCGTGGCCGCCGCCGGCGTGCTGACCTGCGCCCCGCTGTTCTGGTCGCTGCCGACCGCGTTCCTGGCCGGCAGCGCCGCCGCGGCCGGCATCGCCATCATCAATTCGATCGGCAATCTGGCCGGCTTTGCCAGCCCCTATCTGATCGGCTATCTGCGCGACGCCACCAACAGCACGGCCAGCGGCATGTATGTGCTGGCCGGCATGCTGGTGCTTGGCGCCGTCGCCGTGTGGCTGACGCCGGCCAGGCTGGTCAACCGCTAGTATGGACGCGGCGCGCTTGCGCCGCCTTCTCCCAACCCATCACGACTTGCTGCCATGCCACGCTTTGCCGCCAATCTTTCGATGATGTACAACGAGCACGCGTTCCTGGACCGCTTCGCCGCGGCCGCGAACGATGGCTTCCGCGCCGTCGAATACCTGTTCCCGTACGACTTTCCGGCGGGCGAACTGAAGTCCCGGCTCGACGCGAATGGCCTGCAGCAGGCGCTGTTCAATGCGCCGCCCGGCGACTGGGCTGCCGGCGAACGCGGCATCGCTTCGCTGCCGGGACGGGAGGACGAATTCCGGCGCAGCATCGATACGGCCCTCGACTACGCGCGCGTGCTCGGCAACGACAAGCTGCACGTGATGGCGGGCCTTGCCGCGCCAGGCGTGCCGCGCGAGCAGCAGCGCGCCGTCTATCTGCGCAACCTCGAGTACGCGGCTCGCGCGGCGCAAGGCGACGGCATCACGGTGCTGATCGAGCCGATCAACACGCGCGACATTCCCGGCTTCTTCCTGAATCGCCAGGACGACGCGCAAGCGATCTGCCGCGAGATCGGCGCGTCCAACCTGAAGGTGCAGTTCGACTGCTACCACTGCCAGATCGTCGAAGGCGATGTGGCCACCAAGCTGCGGCGCGACATGGCCGGCATCGGGCATATCCAGATCGCCGGCGTGCCGGAGCGGCACGAGCCGGATATCGGCGAACTGAATTATCCCTATCTGTTCGAGACGATCGACGCGCTCGGCTATCGGGGCTGGATCGGCTGCGAATATCGCCCCAGGGCGGGTACCACCGACGGGCTTGGCTGGCTGCGCGCGTGGCTGCAGCGGTAGCCCCTTCGGCAATCGAGGGCAACCGAGGGCAACCGAGGCCACCGAGGCAATCCAGGGCAGTGGCGCATTCGTCCGGCGCTGCCCCATTCATCGCGATTTCAACAAGGCAACCGATCATGAAAGTGCTGATCACCGGCGGCGCCGGATTCCTGGGCCAGCGTCTGGCCAAACAGCTGCTGTCGCGCGGCGAACTGAACGGCCCCGACGGCAAGCCAGCCCCCATCACGGAACTGGTGCTGGTCGATGTCGTGCAAGGCAACGATTTCGCCGACAAGCGCGTCACCACGCTGGTCGGCGATATCGCCGATGCCGCCCTGCTCGAACGCGCGATCGACCGCGAGACCGCCGTGGTGTTCCATCTGGCCGCCATTGTCAGCGGCCAGGCCGAGGCCGATTTTGATCTCGGTATGCGCATCAATCTCGACGCCTCGCGCACGCTGCTGGAAGTGTGCCGGGCGAGGGGCCATCGGCCGCGCGTCGTGTTCACCAGCTCGGTGGCCGTCTACGGCGGCACGCTGCCCGAGGTGGTGCGCGACGATACCGCGCTCAATCCGCAATCGTCCTATGGCACGCAAAAGGCGATCGCAGAATTGATGCTGGCCGATTACAGCCGGCGCGGCTTTGTCGACGGCGTCGTGCTGCGGCTGCCAACCATCAGCGTGCGTCCCGGGCGGCCCAATGCCGCCGCCTCGTCGTTTGCCAGCGGCATCATTCGTGAACCGCTGAACGGCGAGGAGGCAATCTGCCCGGTGCCGGGCGACACGCGCCTGTGGCTGCTGTCGCCGCGCCGCGCCATCGAGGCGCTGATCGCCGGCAGCGAGCTGCCCGGCGAACGCCTGGGCAACCGGCGCATCGTCAATCTGCCGGGCGTTTCCGTGACCGTGGACGAAATGATCGACGCCCTGCGGGAGGTCGCCGGCGACGAGGCCGCCAACCGCATCCGCCGCGAGCCCGACAGCCGCGTGCAGCAGATCGTCGGCAGCTGGCCGGGCCGCTGGGACACGACGCGCGCCGAGCAACTGGGGCTGCGCGGCGACGCGAGCTTCGTCGATGTCGTGCGGGCCTATATCGAGGATGAGTTGCGCTAAGACGGGTTGCGACAAGGCGAGTTGCCCTACGCCGAAGTTGCGCTAGGGCGAACGCGCCGCGTTCCGCCGCTCCCGAAACGTGATCGACCAGCGCAATTCCCGCGTCGGCTCGACGCTGTGCTGCCACCGCCAACGGGCGTCGCCTTCCAGCCGATAGATCGACCTGGGTTGCACTTCGAGCGCCAGGATCTGACGCCGCAGCGACGGGCTGTAGGGATAGGGCCGAAAGCGCAGCCGCGCGGCGCCGCCTAGCGAGACGCCAAAAACGCGCTCGAAGTCCGGCACATCGCGGTGCCAGCCCAGCGGCGTACCTGCGGCGTACTCGGCCACCAGGGCATGCACGAGCCGCTCCGGCGGCACGCCGGCCCATTGCGCCACGCGCTCGCGCAGCGGCAGCAGCCGCTCATCCAGGGCTTGTGCCGGCCGCAATTGATTGCTGTCAAAGTCGTAACTGCCGCCGAAGCTCACCACGCGGCGCAGCGCCAGGTAGCCCTTGTACCTTGCGGCTTCGAGCGGGAGCGTCCGGATGATGCCGATGAGGGACGCCTCTTCATCGAGGGACAGGAATTCGGGCTGGTAGACGAGCCCCGGAATCGAGGCCGGCGCGGCGTCGCCCTCGAACAAGCTGAACTGTTCCATCGCGTTCCTTCTGGCTTTCACGGCGCCTTCCGCGGGGCCCGGTTTGCCGGGCGGCAGGAAAGCCGACTGGCAATCCACCGTGTGGCGGGAGGACCCGAAGGTGCCGCCTGCACCTGCCCAGTCTACGCCGACGACGCCGTCGCAAAGCACCCTGCAGCAAACGCGATTGGCCTGCTCACGTATCAACGAATCGCCAGCGCTTCGGGCGGCAAGGGCTGCCAGCCGCCACCGAGCGCCTTGAATGCGGCGACCGCCGCTCGCGCCGATTCCGTCTGTGCCTGTGCCCGGGCATCCGCCGCCTGCAGAAGCGATTCGTCGGCGTGCAGCACGTCGATCAGGCTCGCGGCCCCCTGCTGGTAGGCCGCGAACGACGATCTTCTGGCACGGGAGAGCGAGGCCTCCCCTTGCGTCAGTACGGCGGCTTGCTCCTGGCGATTGACCAGTGCCGAGAAGGCGTTTTCCACATCCTCGGTGGCCCGCAGCACGGACTGGCGATAGGCGGCCAAGGCCTCGGCATCCCGCCCCTTCGCGAGATCGATCTGCGCATCGATGCGGCCGAAATCGAACAGGCGCCACCGCAGCCCGAGCACACCGGACGCCTGGCTTGCGCCACCGGTCAGCAGATTGCCGCTGGAAATCGCCGTGGCACTTCCCAGAAGACCGCTCAATGAAAACTTGGGGAAATGCTCGGCCATCGCTTCGCCGATACGGGCGTTGGCCGCGGCGAGCCGGCGTTCGGCAACGATCAGGTCCGGCCGGCGCTGAAGCAGCTCGGCGGGCGTCCCCATCTCGGCGATCTGCGGCGTCGCGGGAATCGGTGCTGCGGCTTTGAGTTCGGCGCGATGGGTGCCAGGCGGGACACCCAACATCACGTCCAGCGCGTTCATCGCCGCATCGAGGCCCGTCTGCAGGACGGGAACGGTGGCCTGGACGCGCGCCAGCGCCCCTTCGGTCTGTCGCACTTGATACTCGGCGGCCAGTCCCTTCGCGTACAGCAACCCGACTTTCGCCAGCAGGTCCTGCTGCGTGCCGACTTGCCGCCGGGCGATGTCCAGACGCGACTGCAAGCCCCGGATGGCGATGTAGATGTCCGCCGTCTGCGCGGCCACCGCCAGCCGGGCCGCCACGGCACTGGCCTGCGTCGCTTGATAGTCGGCCAGCGCGGCTTCGCGGCCGCGTCGCAGCCCACCGAACACGTCCACCTCCCAGCTCGCTCCCACGCCCACTTCGTAGGCACTTCCCCACCTGTCGTATCCGGGCGTGGCATTGAGGACCTGTCCCAGCGGCGTTTCTATCGCCTGATGCGCACGGGCGGCCGAGCCGCTCACCACGCCTGACGGCAGCAAGGCCGCGTTGGCAGCCTTGAGTCCGGCGCGCGCCTGCGTGACGCGCGCCTGCGCCTGCGCGAGGTCCAGGTTCTGTTCCAGCGCCAACGACACGAAGCGCGGCAACAGTGGATCTCCAAACGACTGCCACCAGGTCGCGAGCTCGGCGGCAGGCATGCCCCGCTCCTGTTTGACGGCCGCCTGCCCGATGTAATGGCTGGCAATGGGCGGGTCGGGCCGGCGGTAGTCGGGACCCACCGCGCAGCCAGCCATCACGCCGGCGCACAGCAGCAGAACGAGGGGACGGCGGGAAGGCATGGGCGGAACCTCGGGTGGGCGGATGCGAGTGACTATAATACAAATCGGTCACTCGTTGTCAACCCTTACCGCACGGGGTAATCTGATGGAATGACCAAGACACGTTCTCCCGCGCCCCAGCTTCGGGGGCCGTCGGACCATGATGTCCGACACCAGATCGTCGAAGCGGCGACCGAATACTTCGGCCTTTACGGCTATGAGAAGACGACCGTCTCCGACCTGGCGAAGGCCATCGGCTTTTCCAAGGCCTACATCTACAAGTTCTTCGACTCCAAGCAGGCGATCGGCGAGGTCATCTGCTCCAACCGCCTGAGCGCGATCATGGCGGCCGTCGACGAAGCCGTTGCCGACGTCTCCTCCGCGTCGGAGCGGCTGCGCCGCATGTTCGGCGCTCTGGTCGAGGCCGGCAGCCACCTCTTTTTCAACGACCGCAAGCTCTACGACATCGCCGCGACCTCGGCCAGCGAGTCCTGGCCGTCGGTTCGCGCCTACGAGGACCACCTCAGGAACCTGGTGCTGCAGATCCTGCGCGATGGCCGCGAGTCCGGCGAGTTCGAGCGCAAGACTCCGCTGGACGAGGCGGCCAACGCGATCTTCCTGGTGATGCGGCCGTACATCAATCCGCTGCTGCTGCAGCACAACCTCGACAATGCCGCCGAAGCCACACGGCACCTGTCCAGCCTGATATTGCGCAGCCTAGCACCGTGAAATGTTCGTTGTGACCATTGACTGAATTGGTCACATCTATAAAATGGGGATTCTGCTCCGTCAGGAAGGATTCCCATGCTTCGGCACCTTGCCCCCTATGCCGTCTGCCTGTTGCCGCTCGCCATTGCGGCATGCGGCGACACCTCTGCCTCCGATCCGCGCACGGAGGCCCCGCTGGTCAGGGTGGGAACGGTGCAATCCGCATCCGCCCCGTCGCGGTCGTTCACGGGGATCGTGGCCGCCCGGGTGCAGAGCGACCTTGGCTTTCGCGTCTCCGGCAAGGTGCTGGAGCGCCTCGTCGATACCGGGCAGACCGTCAGGCGCGGCCAGCCGCTGATGCGCATGGACCCGCTGGACCTGGGATTGCAGGCGCGGGCGCAGCGCGAGGCGGTCGCCGCGGCGCGGGCGCGCGCCAGGCAAACGGCGGACGACGAAGCGCGCTACCGCGATCTGGTCGCCGAAGGCGCTGTGTCGGCGTCCGCATACGATCAGATCAAGGCCGCGGCCGATTCGGCCCGCGCGCAACTCAATGCCGCCGAGGCGCAGGCGGACGTCGCGCAGAATGCGTCGAGCTACGCCGTGCTGCTTGCCGATGCGGATGGCGTCGTGGTGGAGACGCTGGTCGAGCCAGGTCAGGTCGTCAGCGCCGGCCAGCCGGTGGTGCGCCTGGCGCGGGCAGGACAACGCGAAGCCGTCGTGCATCTGCCCGAGACGCTGCGGCCGGCCGTGGGGTCAGTCGCGCAGGCCAGGCTGTACGGAAACGGAGAGGCCGCCGTGCCGGCGAAGTTGCGGCAGATATCCAGTGCGGCCGATCGGGTCAGCCGTACCTTCGAGGCCCGCTACGTGCTCGAAGGCGCGCTGGCCCAGGCGCCGCTCGGTGCCACCGTCACCGTCGAGATTCCGGACGGCACGAATGCCACCCCGTCGTTGCTGGTACCGGTCGGCGCATTGTTCGATCCCGGCAAGGGGCCGGGCGTCTGGGTCATCGAAGGAAGCCCGGCGAAGGCGGTCTGGCGCTCCGTCAAGGTGCTCGCCTTGACCGACGACATGGCCCAGGTGTCGGGCAATCTCAAGCTCGGGGACCGGATCGTATCGCTGGGGGCCCATCTGCTGCGTGAGGGCGAGACCGTCAGGCCTGTCGGCGATGGCGAAGCGACGACCGCCGGAGAACGTCGATGACCGAGGGGCGTTTCAATCTTTCGGCGCTGGCAGTGCGCGAGCGCTCCATCACGCTGTTCCTGATCGTCCTGATCTCCGCCGCGGGCATTCTCGCGTTCTTCCAGCTCGGCCGCGCGGAAGACCCGCCGTTCACGGTCAAGCAGATGACGATCGTCACCGCATGGCCGGGCGCGACAGCGCAGGAAATGCAGGACCAGGTCGTCGAGCCGCTGGAGAAGCGCATGCAGGAGCTGCGGTGGTATGACCGCACCGAGACCTACACGCGCCCCGGACTGGCCTTCACCATGGTGTCGCTGCTCGACAGGACGCCGCCTTCGGAGGTCCAGGAGGAGTTCTATCAGGCCCGCAAGAAACTCGGCGACGAGGCGAAGAGGTTGCCCGCCGGTGTCATCGGACCCACGATCAACGACGAGTATGCGGACGTCACCTTTGCACTGCTGGCGCTCAAGGCCAAAGGCGAGCCGCAGCGGCTGCTGGCGCGCGAGGCGGAAGCGCTGCGTCAGCAACTGCTGCACGTGCCGGGGGTGAAGAAGGTCAACATCATCGGCGAGCAGCCCGAACGCATCTTCGTCTCCTTCTCCCACGACCGCCTCGCCACGCTGGGCGTCACGCCGCAGGGCATCTTCGCGGCGCTCAGCGCGCAGAACGTGCTGACCCCTGCCGGTTCCATCGAAACCCGGGGGCCGCAGGTCTTCATCCGCGTCGATGGCGCGTTCGACAAGCTGGAGACAATCCGCCAGACCCCGATCACCGCGCAGGGCCGAACGCTGAAGCTGTCGGATGTGGCGACCGTCGAGCGCGGCTACGAAGACCCCGCCACCTTCCTGGTCCGCAACAACGGCGAACCGGCATTGCTGCTGGGCATCGTCATGCGCGATGGCTGGAACGGGCTCGACCTGGGCAAGGCGCTCGAGGCGGAAACCACCAAAATCAACGCGGCGCTGCCGCTGGGAATGACCCTGACCAAGGTCACGGATCAGTCGGTCAATATCAGCTCGGCGGTCAACGAGTTCATGGCCAAGTTTTTCGCCGCCCTGCTCGTCGTGATGGTGGTCTGCTTCCTCAGCATGGGCTGGCGCGTCGGTCTCGTCGTCGCGGCCGCGGTGCCGCTGACGTTGGCGGCCGTGTTCGTCATCATGGTCGCCACCGGCAAGAACTTCGACCGCATCACGCTCGGCTCGCTGATCCTCGCACTTGGGCTGCTGGTCGACGACGCCATCATTGCCATCGAAATGATGGTGGTGAAGATGGAGGAAGGCTATAGCCGTCTCGCCGCCTCGGCCTACGCCTGGAGCCACACGGCGGCGCCGATGCTGTCCGGCACGCTGGTCACCGCCATCGGCTTCATGCCCAACGGCTTCGCGCGTTCCACGGCGGGCGAATACACCAGCAACATGTTCTGGATCGTCGGCATTGCGCTGATCGCATCGTGGGTCGTCGCGGTGGCATTCACGCCCTATCTGGGGGTCAGGATGCTGCCGGACATCCGGAAGATCGAAGGGGGGCACGATGCCATCTACAACACTCGCCACTACCAACGCCTGCGCGCGGTGCTGCGGCACGTCATCGCCCGCAAATGGCTGGTGGCCGGCACCGTCGTCGCGGCATTCGTGGTGGCGATCCTCGGCATGGGGCTGGTCAAGAAGCAGTTCTTTCCGACCTCCGACCGGCCAGAGGTGCTTGTCGAAGTGCAGATGCCGTATGGCACCGCGATCGAGCAAACCGGCGCCGCGACGGCGAAGGTCGAAGCCTGGCTGGCGAAGCAGAGCGAGGCGAAGGTCGTGACGTCCTACATCGGCCAGGGCGCTCCCCGCTTCTACCTGGCCATGGCGCCGGAAGTGCCCGATCCGTCATTCGCCAAGATCGTGGTGCTGACCGGCAACCAGCAGGAACGGGAAGCCCTCAAAGCCAGGCTGCGCCGGGCGGTCGCCGATGGGCTGGCCGCCGAGGCACGCGTGCGCGTGACCCAGCTCGTATTCGGTCCCTATTCGCCGTTTCCCGTGGCGTTCCGTGTCATGGGCCCGGACCCGGACAAGCTGCGCGCCATCGCCGCGCGCGTCGAGTCGGTCATGCATGCCAATCCGATGATGCGTACGGTCAATACGGATTGGGGTCCGCGTGTTCCCACCTTGCGCTTCACGCTGGACCAGGATCGTCTGCAGGCCATCGGGCTGACGTCGAGCTCGGTGGCCCTGCAGCTGCAGTTCCTGCTGAGCGGGGTGCCGCTTACCGAGGTCCGCGAGGACATTCGATCGGTACAGGTGGTGGGCCGCGCGGCCGGCGATATCCGCTTCGATCCGTCGAAGATCGCCGGCTTCACGCTGGAAGGAGCGGCCGGCCAGCGCATTCCGCTGTCGCAGGCAGGAACCGTTTCCGTCCGCATGGAGGACCCCATCCTGCGGCGCCGCGATCGCACGCCGACCATCACCGTGCGAGGCGACATCGCCGAAGACTTGCAACCTCCGGACGTATCGAGCGCCGTCATGAAGGAGCTGCAGCCGATCGTCGATGCGCTTCCCGCCGGCTATCGGATCGAACAGGCGGGCTCGATCGAGGAATCCGGCAAGGCGACGGTGGCGATGCTGCCGCTGTTCCCGATCATGATCGCGCTGACGCTGCTCGTCATCATCCTGCAGGTGCGCTCGATTGCAGCGATGGTGATGGTGTGCGCGACCAGTCCGCTCGGCCTGATCGGCGTCGTGCCGACCCTGCTGATTTTCCGGGAGCCGTTCGGCATCAATGCGCTGGTCGGCCTGATCGCGCTGTCCGGCATCCTGATGCGCAATACGCTGATCCTGATCGGCCAGATCCACCATAACGAGCAACAGGGACTCAGTCCGTACCACGCCGTCGTCGAGGCCACCGTGCAGCGTGCGCGGCCGGTGATATTGACGGCCCTGGCGGCGATCCTGGCGTTCATTCCGCTGACGCATTCGGTGTTCTGGGGAACGCTCGCCTACACGCTGATCGGCGGCACGTTCGCGGGGACGGTGCTGACCCTGGTGTTCCTGCCGGCCATGTACTCCATCTGGTTCAGGATCCGTCCCGCCACGGATCGCCCTCCCCTCGATCGCGACGCCGGCGACGCGAATCGGCCGACGCGGGAGCACTGGCAGGAGCGGGAGCCGGTCACAGGGGGCTAGCCGCGTCCGGCCGAAAGCCGGGTGTGGCAGACCTCAGGCCATCTCGCTCTCGAGCCGGCGCATCCGCGCCTGTATCGTCGCGGACAGCGCCATCAATGGCCCGGCCAGGTCGGCCTCGACGGTCTCCATATCCTGTTGCGTCGATACGCTGACGTTCAGGACATGGACTCCGTAGCCACTGATCTGCAGCGGCGTCGCCATGGCAACCACCTGCGGCTGCCATGACGCCACGCAGTAGCCCTTCTCGCGCACCGAAACGACGGCCGCCTCGATTTCGCGGCACAGGCGGCTCCAGCCGCGGCCCCGGTGTTTTTCTGCCATCGCCCGCAACATCGCCTGGAACGCGTCGGGGGCGAGCGTCGCGAGGTAGGCCCGTCCCAGCGAGGTCAATGCCATCGGGATGCGCTGCCCGCTGACCACCGTTCGCAGCGACTGCCGCCGGTTGTAGCGGAACGATTCGAGATAGACCATCTCGTCGCCGTCGGCGGCGGCCAGGCCGACATTGATCTTGTGCCGCACCGCGGCCTCCACCATCACCGGCGTCGCGACCTTGAGGATCTGCGAGCCGTCGCGCATGGCGTGGGCCATGCTGAGCACCGACACGCCGAGCCGATAGGCGCGCAAGCGCGGGACGTATTCGAGCATGCCGGTCTCGATCAGCGATTGCGTCAGGCGGCTGACGGTCGATCGGGACAGGCCGGTTCGCTCGGCGATCTCGCCGTTGCCCAGCATCGAGGAGCCGGCGCGGAACGCGCGCAGCACGGCGATTCCGCGTTCGAGCGAGCGATTGGGTGTTGCCTTGCCCTGGCCTGGCTTGATCCGTTCCATGCCGACAGTGTATTCGGCAGGAGCGTGCTCCATGGCGGATCGGCTCGTTCGCATGCAGGAGGGGACCGCGCCATCGATGGCTGCAAAGGGGCGGCCCCCCCCTTGCCTCATTCCCCCTTGCCCCCGCCGGCCAATATCGCCACCCCATCGACCGCCACGACGCCCTGACCCTGCGGCAGGACGAACACCGGGTTGATCTCGGCCTCCACCAGCCTGTCGCCGAGCGTGACTACCATCCGCGAGAAGGCGACGATGGCGTCCGCCAGCGCTTCCACGTCGGCGACCGGACGACCGCGGTAGCCTTGCAGCAGCGGCGCGGTCTTCAGCCGCTGGATCATCTCCAATGCGGCCTGCCGCGTCAGCCCCTGGCCGGGTGGCAACAGGCGCAGCGTCGTATCGCTGAACAGCTCCGCGGCAACGCCGCCCATGCCCAGCAGGATGGCGGTACCCAGCTCGTCGCGGTGCATGCCGAGGATAACCTCGACGCCGCCCCTGACCATTTCCTGCACCAGGTAACGCTCGGGCGCGATGCCCGTCGCGGACTGGACCGCCGCCGCCATCGTTGCCAGCCGTCCCGCCACCTCGTCAGCCGGAACATTGACCGCCACGCCGCCGATATCGCTCTTGTGCGCGATCTCGGCCGACAGCACCTTCAGCACGACATTGCCGCCGAAGTCCCGCGCGGCGGCGCTCGCCTCCTCGCCGTTGCCGACGATGACCTCCTTCGCCACCGGGATGCCAAAGCGCGCGAACAACGCCTTGGCCGCGGCCTCGTCCAGCGAACCCGTAGCGACCGTACCGAGGTCAGGCAACGGCAGCGCCGGCGTGCCCTCGTCGGCGTCCGTCGCGGCCCTGCCGGCCCGCCACATGGCGTCGAGCGCCACGGTGCATGCCTCCGGCGCGGTGAAGGCCGGCACGCCGCGGCGGTTGAGCAGCGATCCCACTTCCGGCGCATGCGGGCTGACGAAGGCGATCACCGGCTTGTCGCTGTCCGGAAGACAGTCGCGGATGGCATTGGCCATCAGGTCCGGCATTGCCAGACCGGACGAACCAACGATCACCGATACCGCGTCATAGCTCGGACTATCGAGCAGGATGCGGATCGCGGCGCGCAGCAGGTCCGGCTGCAAGCCCGCCAGCGTCACGTCGATCGGATTGCGGTCGAGCGCCGCATGGTCGCCCTTCTGCAGCGCGCGCAGCTTTGCCGCGGTGTCCTCGTCCGGTGCGGGCGTCTCGAAGCCGGCCAGCCCCAGGCTGTCCGAGACCAGGGTGCCGGCGCCACCGGTCGAAGTCAGGATGGCGATGCGCTTGCCGCGCAGCTTGCGCCCGGCCGCCAGCGCCGCCGGCATGTCGAGCAGGTCCGAGAAGTTCTGCGCGCGGATCACGCCAACCTGCTCGAACAGCGCGTCGTACATCCGGTCCGCGCCGGCCAGCGCGCCGGTGTGCGACACGGCGGCCCGTGCCCCGCTCTCCGAGCGGCCGATCTTGAACGCGACGACCGGCTTGCCGGCGCGCCTCGCCTTCAGCGCGGCACGGCGGAAGGTTTCCGGATTGCGCACGCTCTCCACGTACAGCGCGATCACGCGGGTGGCCTCGTCGTCGGCCAGGTAGTCGATGAAGTCGGCGAGGTCCAGGTCCACCTCGTTGCTGGTGGAGATCAGCTTGCTCAGCCCGATGCCGCGTGCCGCGGCGCGCGACAGCAAGGCACCGAGGATGCCGCCGCTTTGCGACACCACCCCGATGCTGCCCGCCGGAAACCGGTCCATCTCGAGCGCGCCGCTGGCTGACAGCGGAATATTGTCGGTCAGGTTGACCAGCCCGATGGTGTTCGGCCCGAGCAGGCGCATGCTGCCGGCCGCCTCGATCAGCTCGGCCTGGCGTCGTGCGCCTTCCGCGCCGGTCTCGGTATAGCCGCTCGCCAGCACGATCGCAGCGCCGGCACCGCGGGCGGCCAACTCCCGCACCGCCACGTGAGCACGCTCGGCGCCGAGCAGCACGATGCCGACGTCCGGCACCTCCGGCAGCGAGGCGATATCGGGATAGCAGCGCAGCCCGTCGATCGAATCGACCTTGGGGTTGACCGGGTAGATCGCCCCGCTGAAGCCATGCTTGCGCAGGTAGGACACGGGACGGCCGGCGGTCTTGGCGGGGTCCGCCGAAGCGCCGATCACGGCGACGCTGCGCGGCTTGACCAGTCGTTGAATGGCGTTCATGGTGTCAGGCCTGGCTGGTCTTGTTGAGGAAGGCCAGCACGGACTCGCGATGCGCGGTGCTGGTGTAGCAGATGCCTTGCGCCTGGCTGCCTTGCGCGAACACCTGGTCGGCCGGCAGCTCGAACGACTGGTTCATGATGCTCTTGCCCAGCGCGATGGCGGTGGCCGAGCCCTGGCTCAGTTCCGCGGCCCAGCGCAGTGCATCGTCGAGCAGCGCTTCGGGCGTGCTGAGGCGGTCGGCGATGCCGAGCGCCTTGGCTTCCTGCGCCGGCACCTTGCGGCCGGTGAACACGAGTTCCTTTGCCATCGACAGGCCGACGCGGCGCGGCAGGAAATACATGCCGCCGCCATCGGGGATCAGGCCGCGGTGAATGTACGACCAGGAGAACGATGCCGCTTCCGACGCGAGCACGAAGTCGCAGCACAGCGCGGTGTCGGCGCCGAGGCCGGCCGCGGCGCCGTTGACCGCCGCAATGGTGGGCTTGGGCATCGTATGCAGCAGCTTGACGGTATGGTGCACGCGCTGCTGGCGGCTCCACCCGTTGAACGCCACCTCGCCCTGCGGCGCTTCCATGCGGCGCTGCATGCCGGCCACGTCGCCGCCGGCGCAGAAGCCCTTGCCGTTGCCGGTCAGCACCAGCGCGCGGATCGCCTTGTCCGACGCCACACGTTCGAGCGCATCGATCAATTCGGTGCGCATGTCGTCGCTGATGGCGTTGCGCTTGTCGGGACGGTTGAAGGCGAGCAGCGCGATGCCCGCTTCGATCTTCAGTTCGATCAGGGAGTAGTGGTCCATGTCTTGATCCGGTGCGGTGTATGGAATGGGTTCTGTGGTCGGCGCCGCGCTCAGTCGACGGTGATGTTGGCTTCCTTGATGACCTTGCTCCACCGCTCGCTCTCGCCCTTCACGTAGCGGCCGAACTCTTCCGGCGTGCCGCCACCAACGGCCAGGCCTTCCTGCTCGGCGCGCTTGCGGAACGCTTCGGTCTGCACGGCCTTCTTCGCCGCCGCGTTCAGTCGCGCGATCACGGCCGGCGGCGTACCGGCCGGCGCAAACAGGCCATACCAGCTGTCGGCCACGTAATTGGGCACGCCGCCCTCGGCGATGGTCGGCACCTTGCTCAGCGCCGGCGCCTGGGAACGCTGCGCGGTCGTGACCGCCACCGCGCGCAACTTGCCGCTCTCCAGGTGCGGCGCGACGGCAGCCGCGGTGGCGAACATCGCGTCGACCTGCCCGCCCAGCAGGTCGGTAATGGCAGGGCCGGCGCCGCGATACGGCACATGGGTGATGTCGACCTTGGCGAGCTTCTTGAAGAGTTCGCCCGCCAGATGGGCCGAGGTGCCCGGGCCTTGCGACGCGTAGTTGAGCTTGCCCGGCCGCGCCTTGGCCGCTGCGATCAGGTCCTGCACGGTCTTGATGGGGCTGTCCGGCTTGACGACCAGGACATTGGGCGAGCGCCCCACCAGCATGACCGGCGAGAACGCCTTGTCGGTATCGAACGGCAGCTTCTTGTGCAGGCTCGGATTGACGGCGTGGGCCATGGTGGCCATCACCAGCGTGTAGCCGTCGGGAGCGCTCTTGGCGACCAGGTCGGTCCCGATGATCGTGCCGCCGCCCGGCTTGTTGTCGACCAGCACGGGTTGGCCGAGATCCTCGCCCATGGTGACGCCCATCGCGCGCGCGATCAGGTCCGTTCCGCCGCCCGGGGCAAACGGCACGACCAGGCGGATCGGCTTGTCGGGGAAGGCTGCCAGCGCGGGCAGCGGCGCGGCAACGGCCATCAGCAACGGCATGGCGGCGCTGGCGAGCCGGCGGGCGAATGGAGTGAAAATGGGGCCGAAAATCGGGGTTCGGATCGATGGCATCAAGCGTCTCCTGAAAATCCTTGAAGCGCCGCCGCCTGTTCACCTGCCGGCGAGGCGCGCCTTGTTTGTGGGAGACAGCTTAGGCCTTGTCCGCTCGGCATACAGCCCCCTATTTCCATTGCATGGAAATGCCGGAAAATGCCGCCGATGCTGGATCACACGGACGAAAAAAAGCCCGGCAGCGCGAAGCACGCTGCCGGGCACGATGCGCTGTGCGGCCGGTCCGGGGATGCCGCCCGCCGGCGGCCCTCAGAACTGATATTTGACGCCCGCGACGAACTGCCGGCCCAGGCCCGGGATCACCGCGAGATTGCCCCACGATGCGGGGTAGTACTCCTTGTCGAACACGTTGTGGACGTCGAAGAAGACGCGCGTCTTGCGGTCGATCTGCCAGTACGACACCAGCTTGACCGTGGCATAGGCGGGCAGCGAATACGTGTCGGTGGCATTCCCCGAGCGCGAGCCCACGTAGACGATGCCGGTGCCGACGCCATAGCGGCCGCCGAATCGCGGCATCGCATCTTCGCGGATCGCCAGCAGACTGGCGCTGACCTTCGGGATATTGGTCACGCGGGTACCGGGCGCGATGGCATTGTCTTCGGTGACCTTGGCGTTCGTCAGCGTGAAGCTGGCGCTGACACGCCAATGCTGGTCGAGCTGGCCGAAGGCGTCCGCCTCGAAGCCGCGGCTGGTGACCTCGCCGGCCGCGACGCTGAAGTTCGGATTGGTCGGGCTGCGGGTCAGCACATTGCTCTTGCGGATGTCGAAGACCGCCAGCGTCGCGCCCAGCTTCGCATCGGCCGATTGCCATTTGACGCCCGCCTCCAGCGCGCGTCCGCTCTGCGGATCGAAGGGATTGCCGGCCTCGTCCACGCCGCTGTTGGGCCGGAACGACTTGCCCCACGAGGCATAGAGCGAGGTCTGTGCATTGGGCAGCCACGTCACGCCCAGGCGCGGCGACACGGCATGTTGGTCCTGGCTGGTGGACCGGCCGGTGATCAGGTTGTCCAGGCGCTGGTGATAGCTGTCGAAGCGCACGCCCGCCAGCACCTTCCATTGCTCGCTCAGCGAAATCTCGTCCTGGACGAAGGCGCCCACGTTGCGCTGGTTCTCTCGCGTCGAGGTCGTCATCACCAGCGGCGGCTTGGGCTGGCCGTAGACCGGCTGGTAGATGTCGATCGCATAGGGGTTGGTCGCAAGCGTCGAGTACGCGATGTCCATGCCCATGTGCAGGCGCGACGCGTCGACGCCGAACAGCATGCGATGTCCCAGGCCGCCCGTGTCGAAGTTGCCTTCGACTTCGGCCTGCATCGAAGTGTCGCGCGACGGCAGCGTGCGCCAGCTGTGGCGGCGGGTCAGCGTGCGGCCGTCGGGCAGCACACTGCCGAGATCGGCGGCATAGCCTTCGAAGCCCGACTCCTTGTAGCTCGCCCCGATGCGGGTACGCCAGCCCGGCGCCAGCTCGCGCTCCAGCGTCAGCTGATGCGTATCGCTCGACAGATGCAGGTTCGGATCGTTGGGCTCGCCCAGATAGCGGTTGCGCGGCAGGTCGATCCTGCCGTTGACGTTGACCAGGCCGCGGTCCAGCGGCGTGCGCACGCGCATGAACTCGCCTTCGTACTGCAGCAGCGTCTTGTCGTCGAGCGCCCATGCCAGCGCCGGCGCGACGAGGTACTTGTTGTTGTCGATCAGCGAACTGCGGCTCGCGCCGTCCTCGCCCATGACGTTCAGGCGGTAGGCCAGCTTGTCGGTGATCGGACCGGTGCTGTCGACCGCGGCACGCCGAAAGCCGAGCGTGCCGACGCTGAGCTCGGCGCTCGTCGCCGGGGTGAACCTCGGCTTCTTGGTCACGATATTGATCGTGCCGCCCGGCTCGCTGCTGCCGTAGACGGCGGCCGCCGGGCCCTTGAGGAATTCGAAGCGCTCGACCGTGGCGGTGTCGCGCATCGGGTTATAGCCGCGAGAGCCGGGGAAGCCATTGACCAGGTATCCCATGTCCGTGCTGCTGAAGCCGCGGATTGCATAGTTGTCCCAGGTGCCGCCGAAATCGTTCAGGCGCGAAACGCCGCTGACGTAGTCGACCGTGTCGGCGAGGCGCGTGGCGCCGAGGTCGTCGATCAGTTCGGTGGTGACCACGCGAACGGATTGCGGTATTTCGCGCAACGGCGTGTCGGTGCGCGTCGCGCCGCGGCTTTCGGTAGGCACGTAGCCGCCGCCGGCATTCGCGCTGACGCGGACTTCGGGTAGATCGGCGGGGGCATCGTTGCTGGGCGTGTCGGCGTGGGCCATACCGAGCCCGAACCCGGACAGGACAGCCAGCGTGACCGGCCAGGCGAAGCGGCGGGTCGACAGGGTGATGGACATCGAAGGAGCGAAAAGTCGGCGGAAAACCGGCAATGATAACCGGAATCGCGAACGATTCGCATTTCGATTAGCCCTCGCCCAGGGTCGGGATGATGCCGGATCGCGGAACGGGTTCAGCGTAAGCGTCCTTGACATTTAAACCATCGTCCATCAAACCTTCCATCAGGGACCACAACGGAACGGCCTGACTCGGTCGGGCACCTTCCGGCAAATCGACAAACGGTCTCTACAGTGGCGGGGAGGACCAATGCGTGCGCTGCTGATTGTGGAAAATCCCACGCGACAAACGGCGCTCGCCGATTGGCTGCGGCGTCACCGCGATGTCGAACTGGTTTCCTGCATCGGTTTTTCCGAACTCGAAACGCTGTGCAGCCAGTTGGCCGAGCATGGGGCGCAACTTCTGATCATGGCGAAAGCCTCTTCGTACGAGCTTGCCATGGCGCAATTGGAAAAGGCGTGGCATTGCGCGCGCGAATTGCCGATCGTGCTGTTGCCGTGCCTGGAGCAAATCGATGGGAACGCCGCCGACCACAGGCAGGCTGCGTTCGAGCATGCCGTGCGCGTGATATCCGCGGGCATTCGTCCCATGCCACAGCCATCGGCGTTGGGCGACGCGTTCGCCGACGCAGAGGAGGAAGCGCGCAAGCTCGACCTGACACTGCGTCAATACCAGATACTGGTGCTGCTTTCGATGGGGCACCAGCAAAAGGTCATCAGCCGCATGCTGGACATCTCGCTTGCGACAGTCAAAAGTCATTCGGGGCAGCTGTACCAACGCCTGGGCGCGCGCAACAAGGCGGAAGCCATCTATGCCGCGCGCCAGCGCGGCGCGCAACTGGCGTGGCCCGATGCGCAAGCACCGGACAGGCCGGCCTGACACGTTGCATGGCCGCGCGTCGATGCGTCAATCAAGACGGCGGCACATGCAGTATGTCCTTGCGCTGAAACGCCGGTGGAAGTCCCTGGCGATCCGGATCTCTTCCGGCAATTGCTCCGGGGAACTGAGCGAAAAGCCGTATCGCGCAAAGAAGCTTGGATGCCTGTTGGTAAACAAGGCAGCGGATTTGCAGCCATTGGCGCGGGCGCGCATCAGCACGGCGCCGACGAGATGTGTCGCGATCCGTTGGTCGCGATATTCGGGAAGAACGGCGACTGCGCGGATGACGACCGTTTCGCCATGAATCTCGCCGCATACGCAGCCGATCGGCTGTTTGCCAAGCATGGCGAGGTGATACAGATGGGTCGATGCTTCGGCTACCTTGTACTTCAGACTGCAGATATCGAGCACCTCCAGGACTGCTGCCAAATCGACCGCCTTGGCGGCTCGAATTCTCACGCCCCTGATCATTCCTTGCACTCCGCTACGGGGACGCGTCTCGATGCTGCATCGATGATGCCGAGACGATGCAGCCCTGCATCCCGTCGGGCAAGGATGGCGCAATTGGCCGCGCCTAACCACTATCCATAGGAATACTTGATTTTCTCGGCGAGCCGCTTAGAGTCGGAATGTGCGAGATGAAAATCGCAGGGCCATCAACGCCATCAAGGCCATCAACAGAGGAAGGACGCCGCGCGATATCCGGTTGTATCGACGCGGCAATTCCAATTCCATGTGGACCGCCGCCGCTATTTCTTGCCGTTCCCCGCAAACGCCGCCGTAATGCCCAGCCCGATCAGCAACGAGCCACCGACGTAGCGCTCGAACGTCAGATACCCGCGGCTATGCCGTAGCCAGCGGCCCGCCGCGCTCGCGGCAAACGCATAGCACGCATCGCTGACCAGGCCCAGCAGCGTGAACAGCAATCCCAGGAACACGATCTGCATCGCCACGTGGCCGCGGCCGACGTCGACGAACTGCGGCAGGAAGGCCAGGAAGAACAACGCCGTCTTGGGATTGAGCAGATTGACAATGAAGCCGTCGCGGAACAGCCGCGCATAGCGGCGCTGCTGCGGTACGGCATCGACGGCAACGGGCCCCGGCCGGCCGAAGATCTTCTTCAGCCCGAGCCAGATCAGATAGGCGGCACCGGCATACTTCAGGATGCTGAACGCCACGGCCGACGAGGCCAGCAATGCGGACAGGCCCAGCGCGGCGGCCAGCACGTGCACCAGCGTGGCCGTATGGATGCCCAGATCCGATACCAGCCCGGCCTTGCGGCCCTGCTCCACCGATTGCGCGATGATGTACAGCACCGCGGGGCCCGGAATCACCAACAACACGAGCGCCGCGCTGACGAACAGAATCAGATTGCCTGTACTGGGGATAACGAATTCCATGGCTCGGTCTCCTGGTGGCGAGCATCGCTGGGAAGAAGAACCGTTACTCTACAGCAGGACCGACATCGGGGCCGGTCATGCGCTGCAGCATGCTTTACCTTGCGCCCAGGCGTTCCAATGGCGCGGTACGCGGCGAATTGCCTATCGGCAAAGGCATTCTTTCCATCATCGATATTTAATCTTGTTTGCCGGTCGAGGATAATCCTCAAAGAATCGCCGCTGTCCTCCCGTCCCGGGATTTCCACCGACCCTGCGTCACCGTTCAGAAGTGGGAACCCAATTTTCTGCCGAGGTATGTCTTGTCAAACGTCGCCCCAGCCGCATTGAGCGATTCCGTCGCCGAACTCTCCGAACGCGAGCAGCGCGGCAACATCATGCGGCTGACCGTCGCGCAGGCGCTGGCAGGCGCGAATTCGGTCGTGGTCTACGCGACCGGCGCGATCGTCGGCGACATGCTCGCCCCGGACAAGACGCTGGCCACGCTGCCCATTTCGATCTTCGTCGTCGGCATGGCGGCGTGCATCCTGCCGACGGGCGCCATCGCGCGCCGTTACGGCAGGCGTGCCTCCTTCCTGGCCGGCACCGCCTGCGGCGTGCTGGTCGGCCTGCTGGCCGCGGCCGCGGTCGTGTGGAGCTCGTTCTGGCTGTTCTGCCTGGCGACCTTCTTCGGCGGCGCCTATGCGGCCGTGGTGCTGTCGTTCCGCTTCGCCGCGGCCGACGGCGTCTCGCCGGCGCTGCGTCCGCGCGCGCTCTCGTTCGTGATGGGAGGCGGCGTCGTCGCCGGGGTCGTCGGCCCGCAACTGGTCACGCACACCATGCATCTGTGGCCGCCGCACATGTTCGCGGCGACCTTCGTCATGCAGGCCGTCGTCGCGCTGGTGTCGGCGCTGGTGCTGTGGGGCGTGCGGCTGCCGATGCCGACGGCGGCGGAAGTCGCCAGGGGGCGGCCGTTGTCGACGATCGCGCGCCAGCCGCTGTTCGTCACCGCGGTCATGTGCGGGGCCGTGACCTACATGCTGATGAATTTCCTGATGACGGCGGCGCCGCTGGCGATGCATCTGTGCGGCCATTCGCAGGAGAACGCCAACCTCGGCCTGCAGTGGCACGTCATCGCGATGTACGCGCCCAGCTTCTTCACGGGACGGCTGATTACCCGCTTCGGCGCGCAGCGCGTCGTCTCGGCCGGCCTGCTGCTGACCGGGATCTCCGCGGCGATCGGCCTGACCGGCATCGACGTGGCCCACTTCTGGCTGACCTTGATCCTGCTGGGGCTGGGCTGGAACTTCGGCTTCGTCGGCGCCTCGGCGCTGGTGCTGGAGTGCCACCGGCCCGAGGAAAAGACCAAGGTGCAGTCGCTGAACGACTTCATCGTCTTCGGCACGATGGCGATCGGCTCGTTTGCCTCCGGCGGTCTATTGGCCGCGTACGACTGGGATACCGTGCTGTGGGTATCGTTCGTGCCGCTGGCCCTCGCGGTCGCGGCGCTGATCGTGATGGCCGCCCAGGTCAGGCGCACCGCCTAGCGTGGCGGCCTGGGCGATCAGTCATGCCTTGACGCTGTCGTGGAGCGTTCGCGCGATGGCCTGGCTGACCTCGCTCACCCATTCGCTGACGTCGGCCCGACATTCGTGCCAGGCTTCGTCGGCGACATGACCGCGATACGCGTCGCGCGCCGTCGCCAATAACGCGCGCCGCTCCGGCGGCAGACGCGGCAGCAGCCAATCGGCCGCCGCGTCCTTCGGCACGATGTCGCCCGTGGCAACCGTGACCCACATGCGGGCCAGCGTCAGCATGACGTTGCGTTCGTCGCCGCGGACGTTGGCCACCAGCCCCGGCAAGCTGTCCGCCATCGCGCGCCGGATATCGGCGTAAGGAATCGCGGGGAGAAACTCGGCAAGCGCCGGCCCCATCAATGCGCGGTGGCTCTGCAAGGCCGTGGCGAGCACCAGCGTCAGATCGGGATCAATCGTCGGCACCGGCACCACGCCCGCGTCGAAATCGCCGCGCAGCCATTCGCCGTAGACGAAGTCGCTCCGTGCCGGGTGGCGCCACGGGGCGATGTCGCCGAGCACGACGACCGTGACCTCGGCATTGCGGGCCGGCCCCCGCCCCGCGCGCGCGCCGGAGACTTCCATCAACGCGGCCACCAGATCCTCGCGGCTCTGCCGGGACATCGTTCGATGCGTCAGCACCAGCAGGTCGACATCGCTGTCCGGCCGCAGCCCGCCGGCAATGGCGGAGCCGAACAGGTACGCGCCGGCGATGTCGTCACCCAGCGCGCGGACCACGACATCGAGAATGGGCTGGACTTCGATCGGGACGGGGTCGTTCGCAGGCGGTGGCATGGTGCGGTGGCGTCGTGGGGCGTCGTGGCGTCGTTGGCGGTTTCCAATCGAACCGCAATACTAGCGCGCTGTCGGCCCCAACACGTCCACGAGCGCGCTCCCCTGGCTCACCGCTCCAGCGCGTCATGAAATCGAGGCATTCCCGCGTCCCACTCGATCACCCTGCCCGCTGCCAGCAACCGCTGTTCGCGGAAACTTCCGGCCACCAGTTGCACGCCGGTCGGCAGTCCGCTGTCGATACCGGTTGGCACGTGCAAACCCGGCTGGCTCATCGCCGCGACGCCGATCAGCGGGGACTGATCCCTCAGCAGCATCTGCATCCGTTCGAGATCGTGCAGGTCCTCGCCCCACGGCATCGGCGGACGGCAGGATGTCGGCATCAGCACCAGCGGATAGCGCTCGAGAAACGCGTTCCACTCGCGGCGGAGCGCGTCGCGCCGCGCGAAGGCCGCGGCATAGGTGCGCAGGTCCGGCGGCGGCGCGCAGGCGGCCATGTTCCTTACCGACGCGATGATCGATGGGTCGCGCGTCGCCTCCACGGCGGCCATCATGCCCATCGGGACTTCCGTCATCACGATGGTCAACCAGATATCCAGCGCTTCGTCGAGCCGTGGCGGCGCGGCGCGTTCGACGCGGTAGCCGGCGGCTTGCAGCGCGCTGGCTGCCTGCCCAATGGCGCGTACCACTTCCGGGGCGAGCCGCGTGCCGGGAATCTCGTCCACGCAGGCCACGGGCACCGGCGCCGCGTCGTCCGGGAAATCCAGCGGCATCCCGACCCAGGTCGGATCGCGCGATCCGCTCGATGCCATGGCGCGGAACCCGAGCTCGACATCGTCGACGCATCGCGCCAGGGGCCCCTGCGCCGAGAACAGCTGCAGGCCGGCGAGACGCGGATCGGCCGTCGGCTGCCAGGCCGGCACGCGTCCGGGCGTGGGCCGCAGGCCGACCACGCCGTTGACATAGGCGGGATAGCGGATCGACCCGGCGATGTCGGTGCCGTGCGCGAGCCCGCCCATGCCGGCGGCGACCGCCACCGCCGCGCCGCCGCTGGAACCGCCCGACGTGATATCGGCGCTCCAGGGATTCAGCGTCCTGCCGTGCAGCGGGTTCTCGGTGAACCAGCGAAACGAGAACGGCGGCACATTGGTCCGCCCGACCACGATCGCGCCGGCGCGCCGCAGGTTCGCGACGACAGGACCGTCCTCCCGCGGCACGCGGCTACGGTAGGCCGGCACGCCGTTGCTCGTCGCCTCGCCTTCGACGTCGGCGTTGAGCTTGATCGTCACCGGCACGCCATGCAGGGGTCCGAGCGGGCCCGGCAAAGTCGAACGCAAGGCGTCGGCCCGCCGGGCCGCTTCGAACGCCCGCTCGCGATCCGCATGGACGATCGCATTGAGCCGCGGATTGATGGCGTCGATGCGCTCGTACACGCTGTGGACCGCCTCCACGCTCGACACCGTGCCGGCGCGAATCTGCGCCGCCAAGTCGGCGGCATCCCATTGCCACAATGCCGCCGGCAGCGAGGCTGCGCGAGCCGCGGCGCCGATGTCGTTGGGGTTCTTTCGCATGCTCGTCCCTTCCTCAATCGAGCTTGATGCCGTTCTGGCGGACGACCTGCTCATAGGTCGCGCTGCGCGCCTCGATCGCGCGGCGCATCTGCGCGCCGGTCCAGGGCGTGGCCTCGAAATTGAAGGTCTTGTAGCGCGCCTGCACGTCCGGGCTGGCGACGGCGGCGAGCAGGTCCTTGTTGATCCTGTCGAGGATCGCCGCGGGTGTGCCCTTCGGCGCCATCAGCGCGACGAAACCGCTGGGCACCGCATTGGCCGGACCGCCGGACTCGGCCAGCGTCGGCACATCCGGCATGGCAGGCAGGCGCTGGGCGCTGGTCACCGCGAGATAGCGGACACGACCGGACTGATAGACGAACTCGGTCGAGGCCATCGCCCCCAGCGCCCAATCGGTTTCGCCCGTGCTGACGCCGGTATAGAGCTGTCCCATCTCCTTGTATGGCACGTGCAGCATCCTGACGCCGGCCTGGCTCTCCAGCAGCGCGGACTGCAGGTGCGCCGTGCTGCCGACGCCCCAGGTGCCATAGCTGACCTTGCCCGGCCTTGCCTTCGCGGCGGCGAGCAGATCGCCGACCTTCTTCCAGGGAGACGACGACGACACCACCACGAAGAACGGCGTGCAGTAGAGCACGCCGACCGGCTCGAAGGCATCGAACACGCGGAAATTGCGGCTCTTGAACAGATGCGGCAGCGCGCTCAGCGCATCGCCATCGTGCAGCAGCAGCGTGTGGCCGTCGGGTGCCGCCGCGCGCGCGGCGTTGATGGCAATAAAGCCCGCGCCGCCCGGCCGGTTTTCGATGACGACGGGCGTCTTCCATTGGATCGCCAGCTTCTCGGCGACGGCGCGCATCATCGCATCCGGTCCGCTGCCGGCAGAGAACGTGCTGACGATGGTCACCGGCTTGGTCGGGAAGGCGCCGTTGCCGGCGGCGAATGCCGGCCTCGGCAAGGCCTGCGTCAGCGACGCGGCCGCCAGCAGCGTCGCGGCGACGCCTTGAAGGACAAGGACGATGGACGCGCGCCGCATGGTCGCCGTGGTGCTGGTCGAGCTCACTGCGGCGCCGCTGGTGCTGGGACCTCTGGCGCTGGGAACGCTGGTGTTGGGAATCATCGCGGTCTCCTTCCCGGTTCGATGCAACCCATTCTTGTGCCGGCCGGCCCGCCGAGCAACAGCGCCGCGGGATACCATATATCGAATTCTTCGATATCCCTGTGCGGAGACATCCGATGGCATCGCTGGACCTGGAATGGATTGCAATATTCGACGAGGTCTACAAGGCCTGCAGCGTGTCGCGGGCGGCGGACAAGCTCGGCATGACGCAAGGCGCGGCGAGCACGGCGCTGAATCGCTTGCGCGCCTACTATGGCGATCCGCTGTTCACGCGCACCGCGCGCGGGGTATTGCCGACGCCTCGGGCCGACGCGCTGCACAAGGTGCTGCGCGAGGTCCGCGCGATGCTGGAACAGGCCCGCACCGGCTCGGCCTTCGATCCCGCCCGGGCGAAGCGCTCGTTCCGCATCTGCATGACCGACCTGGGTGAAATCGCCCTGCTGCCGCGGCTGCTGAACTACCTGCAGCGCCATGCGCCCGGCATCGACATCGATGCGGAACGCATCACCGTCGACAGCGCGCGGCGGCTCGAAGAGGGAGCGGTCGATGTGGCGGTCGGCTACATGCCGCAGCTGGAGGCGGGCTTTTATCAGCGCACCCTGTTCGAGCAGGACTTCGTCTGCATCGCCAGCCGTTCGCATCCACGCATCGGCAAGACACTGTCGAAGGCGGCCTATCGGCGCGAGCGGCATGCCACGGTGGCCACCACGGGCACTGGCCACACCGTCATCCTGGACAAGGCCCTCGCCGGCCATGGCGCGTCACCACGCGTCGCGCTGCACGTGCCGAGCTTCCTGGCCCTGGCGCAGATCGTCGGCGAGACCGAGCTGCTCGCCACGGTGCCCCGGCACTACGCCGCCGTGATGCAGTCGCGCGAGCCGATCCGGCTGCTCGCGCTGCCGTACGAGATCCCGCGCTACGAGGTCAAGCAGCACTGGCACGTGCGCTACCACCGCGATCCGGCCAATGCCTGGCTGCGGCAGGTCATCGCCGACCTGATGCCGTCGGCGGTGATGAGTCCGCCGGCGGCGCCACGACGGAGTCAATCGCCGCAAAAGTCGCGGTGAATAGGCCGGCCAATCTCCGCAAAAGGTGCGGCGAATCGGTCCGCCAATCGCCGCAACGCTCGTGGTGAACCGGTCTGCCCGTCGCCGTCGTGGATTCGCGCGGCCGGCTCAAGCCACGACGGCCGCATACTGCGCCGTCAACCCCGCGCACCGCTCCTTCAACAACGCCTGCAATTGCCGCACGGCCGGGGAGAACTGCTTGCGGTGCGGGCAGACCAGTTGCAGCGGCGTGCTTTCGCCCGGCTCGTGCGGCAGCAGCACCGTCAGGCGGCCGGCCTGCACGTCGCCGCAGACGTCGAGCCACGACTTGTAGGCGATGCCCTCGCCCTGCACCGCCCAGCGGCGGACCACGTCGGCGTCGTCGGTGTACAGGCTTCCCTTGACGGGGATCAGCCGCGGGCCGCCCGCTGTCTCGAACGGCCATTTGTCGTAGACGCGGCCGCTCAGGTGGTACAGCAGGCAGCGATGCGAGGCGAGTTCGTCCAGCGATTGCGGACGGCCGTGCCGGGCCAGATAAGCGGGCGAGGCGATCAGCACGCGCCGGTTCTCCGGCGCCAGCGGCAGGGCGACATAGCTGGCCTCCTCGATGCGCCCATAGCGGATGGCGACATCGATCGGATCGCGGAACACGTCGGTGACGTGGTCGGACAGATAGAGCCGCAGGGTCAGGTCGGGATGGGCGCGGCGGAATTCGGTGATCCAGGGCAGCAGCACATTGCGGCCGAGGTCCGACGGCGCCGTGACGCGCAGCAGCCCGCTGAGCGCAGCGCCATCGCCGCGCAGCCTGTCGCGGCCCTCGTTCAGCGTGGCCAGGACCTCCTGCGCGTAGGGCAGATAGCGCTCGCCCTCCGCGGTCAGGCGCAGGCTGCGGGTCGAGCGGGCGAACAGGCGGATATCGAGATCGCGCTCGAGCCGCTTGACCGCGGCGCTGACCTGCCCCGGCAGCAGATCGGCCTCGCGCGCCGCGCTGGAAAAGCTGCCGAGGGCGGCGCTGCGCACGAACAGGGTCAGGTCTTCGAGACGGATCATCTTCACTCGCGGAGAGAAAGTGCTGGCGGATTTTACCGCTTACCGGATAGGCGGGATCGGGGGCAAGATGACGGCACCATCCACGCAATACCGCCCTTTCCAATTACGGAGCCTCCCCATATGAAAGCCATCGCCTACCTGCAGCACGGCCTGCCGATCGACGATCCTGCCGCGCTGATCGACGTCGATCTGCCGATGCCCGAGCCCGGTCCACGCGACCTGCTGGTGCAGGTGCGGGCCATCGCCGTCAATCCTGTCGATACCAAGGTCCGCGCCTCGTCCGCCGTCGCCGCGCTGCGCGTGCTGGGCTGGGACGCTGTCGGCAAGGTCGTCCGCGCGGGCAGCGCGGTCACGCTGTTCGCGCCAGGCGACGAGGTTTACTTTGCCGGCTCGATCACGCGCTCGGGCAGCAATGCCGAGTACTGCCTCGTCGACGAACGCATCGCCGCGCGCAAGCCCGCTTCGCTGTCGGACGCCGAGGCCGCGGCGCTGCCGCTGACGACGATTACCGCTTGGGAACTGCTGTTCGACCGGCTGCGCGTTCCCGAGCACGGCGGCGCGGGCCAGCATCTGCTGATCGTCGGCGCGGGCGGCGGGGTCGGCTCGATCCTGACGCAGCTGGCCCGCCAGCTGACCGGCCTGACCGTGATCGGCACGGCCTCGCGTCCGGAGACGCGCGACTGGGTGAAGTCGCTGGGCGCCCATCATGTGATCGACCACACGAAGCCGCTGCGCGAGGAACTGGAGCGCATCGGCGTGCCGCACGTCGAGCATGTCGCCAGCCTGACCCATACCGGACAGCACTACCCGCAGCTGATCGACGTGCTGGCGCCGCAGGGCCAGCTCGCCGTGATCGACGATCCGGCCACGCTCGACGTCATGCCGATGAAGCGCAAGTCGCTGTCGCTGCATTGGGAATTCATGTTCGCGCGGCCGATGTACGAGACGCCCGACATGATCCGCCAGCACGAACTGCTGACCCGCGTCGCGCAACTGATCGACGCCGGCACGATCCGCACCACGCTCGGCGAACACTTCGGCACGATCAACGCGGCCAACCTGCGCCGCGCCCATGCGCTGATCGAAAGCGGGCGCGCGCGGGGCAAGGTGGTGCTGGAAGGGTTTTGAGCGCGGACGGGAGGCTTTCGCGCAAGCGCCGTCCGCGCTGCGTGGAGCTGCATCGCCCGCCGCGATATGGGTGAGTCCAAGAGCCTCATGTCGCCGAAACGGGAAAATGGCGACAGGTCCGACGCTCATGTCGCCGCCAGCGACATATCGACGGGACGTGTCGCCAAAACGCGATTTTTGCGACATGACGGGGGATCTTGTGCCGAATAATTCACCCTACGTCGGACATCGTCCGCTACCGCCGTGCGGTTTCGCTGCGTATGCTGCTGGATTTCCCAGCACCGAGAGGAACCGTCATGACTCCAGCCTCGCCCCGCCGCACCGCCTTCCGCGTCAAAGCCACCCTGCTCGCGACCTTCACCGCCGCCCTGCTGGCCGGCTGCGCCGGCGCCAACATGCAGGGCCTGACGCAGGCGGGCGGCAGCCTGTTCACCGCCGCGACGCTCAGCGACGCCAATATCAAGACGCTGTCGGACCAGTCCTGCGCCGAGATGGACAAGAAGAACAAGATCGCCGCGCCGACGAGCACCTACGGGCAGCGGCTGACCAAGATCATGGCGGGCCTGCAGAACACCGGCCTGCCCCTCGACGCCAAGGTCTACGAGACCAAGGAGATCAATGCCTGGGCGATGGCCAACGGCTGCGTGCGGATCTACAGCGGGCTGATGGACATGATGACCGACGACGAAGTGCGCGGCGTCGTGGGGCACGAGATCGGCCACGTGGCGCTCGGCCATACCAAGGCGGCGATGCAGGTCGCCTACGCAACCGCGGCGGCGCGCGGTCTGCTCGGCTCGGCGGGCAGCGCCACGCTGACCGCGCTGTCGTCGTCGCAAGTGGGCGAGCTGGCCGAGACGCTGGTCAATTCGCAGTTCTCGCAGCGGCAGGAAACCGCGGCGGACGACTATTCCTTCGATCTGCTGACGAAGAACAAGTCCAATCGCGAGGCGCTGGTGACGGCCTTCCGCAAGATGGCGGCGCTCGACGGCGGGCAATCGAGCATGCTGAGCACGCACCCCGGTTCGCTGCAGCGCGCCCAGCATATCGAGGAGCGGCTGCGCAGCGGGAAGTAACGGCGCCTGCTGTACATTGGGCTGATACGTCGGCCCGCTATGCGGCGGCCTGCGATACGGCGGCGTGCGCTACGTAGGCGTGCGATACGAAGGCCTCCGATGAGAGACGAACACGCCGTCTCTCATCGGCCGAGGTCATCGCGACATCAGCGCGACATCAGCGACCTCACCAGGGCATCAGCGCGCCTCGACGAAGGCCAGCACGGCCTCCAGCATCCGCCGCAGCGTCGGCTGCAGCTTGCCGGCCAGCGCCTCGTCGTAGTCGAACGGATATTGCTCGCGCATATAGGTGCATTGCGACAGCTCGAGCTGGATCGCATGCACGCCCTGCGCGGGCTGCCCGTATTGGCGCGTGATATAGCCGCCCTTGAAGCGGCCGTTCAGCACCGAGGTATAGCCCTGGGCTTCGGCGGCGATCTTCGCCACCTGCTCGGCCAGCCCCGCATCGCAGCTCGCGCCGTTGGCGGTGCCGAGATTGAAGTCGGGCAGCTTGCCGTCGAAGAAGCGCGGCAGCACCGAGCGGATCGAATGCGCGTCCCACAGCGCGATCGTGCCGTGCTCGGCGCGCAGCCGCGCCAGTTCGCCGGCCAGCGCATCGTGATAGGGACGCCAGACCGCGTCGCGGCGCGCGAAGATCTCGGTCTCGTCGGGACCCACGCCGTTGGCATACACCGGCGTCTTGTCGAAGGTATCGACCGGACAGAGCCCGGTGGTGTCCTGGCCCGGATACAGGTTGGCGTTGTCGGGCGGGCGGTTCAGGTCGACCACATAGCGCGAGTGCGTCGCCATCAGGACCGACGCGCCGAGCTCGCGGGCGAAGCCGTAGAGCCGGTCCATGTGCCAGTCGGTGTCCGGCACGGTACGCGCCTCGTCGGTCAGCCGGTCGGCGACCGACGGCGGTAGATACGTGCCCACATGGGGCATCGAGATCAGCAGTGGGCGTGTGCCACGCTGCAGCGTGAAGGCCGGGGTATCGGTGGAGAAGGAAGTCATATTGCTGCTACGAGTGGCATCGCGACCGGCCAGTTTCGCTTTGCTTGTCGCTTGTCGCGTGTTGCGCGGGGCCGGTGGCGATATCAGGTTTCGTGGGGAATGCGGTCCGCGGCGCGTAGGTGTCGGCGTGGGCGAGCCCATCGTCATGGCGCCAGCAGGCTGGCGCGCGCGCTGGCGAAGGCCGCGCCCGCCTCGGCCTGCAAGGCATGGACGCCGCGCTGCACGCGGCAGCGTCCCGCGCTGCGGACTTCCGCTAGTGTCTCATGTCCGTGATTGGCGAACACGTGCACGGCCAGCGCCTGCTCGCCGCGCAGGCCCGCCAGCGTCGGATGGCTGCCGTCCAGCACGACGAAATCCGCCTGCTGTCCGATGGCCAGGCCGCCGACCGCGCGTCCCGCAGCACGCGCCCCGCCGGCGACCGCATCGAGATAGAGCCGATCGGCCACCTGCGGATGCCGGCTCGACGCGAGCACGTTGCGCTTCTGCAGCGCGAGCCGCTGCCCGTATTCGAACAGCCGCAGTTCCTCGCTGACGCTGACGCTGGCATGGCTGTCCGAGCCGATGCCCCACGCCCCGCCCTGTTCCAGATACGGCGCGGCATCGAACACGCCGTCGCCCAGGTTCGCTTCGGTGGTTGGACAGATGCCGGCCACCGCGCCGCTGTGCGCAAGCCGCCGGCGCTCGTCCCAGTCCAGATGCGTGGCATGCACCAGGCACCAGCGCTGGTCGACCGGCGCATGGTCCAGCAGCCAGTCGACGGGACGGGTGCCGCACCACGCCAGGCATTCGTCGACCTCGCGCTGCTGTTCGGCGATATGGATATGCACCGGCGCGGCCGGGTCCATCGCATGCAGGCCCGCCACCGCCGCACGCAGGCTGTCGGGCGGCACCGCGCGCAGCGAGTGCGGCGCGAGGCCGAGCCGTGCCGTGCCCGTGCACGCCGGCGCGAGCCGCTGCAGCAGCGCCAGCATCGCGTCGGTCTCGTGCAGGAAGCGGCGTTGCTCTGCCAGCGGCGGCTTGGGGCCGAAGCCCGCGCTCTGGTACAGCACCGGCATCAGCGTGATGCCGATGCCGGCGCGCTGCGCAGCGCGCAGCAGCCGCAGCGACATCTCGGCCGGATCGGCATAGGGCGTGCCGTCGGCCTGGTGATGGACGTAGTGGAATTCGCAGACGCTGGTATAGCCCGCGCGCAGCATCTCGACATAGAGCTGCGTCGCGATCGCCTCCAGCGTCTCGGGCGCGAGCCGCAGCGCAAAGCGGTACATCAGCTCGCGCCAGCTCCAGAACGAATCGTCGGCCACAGAGCGGAATTCGGTCAGGCCGGCGAAGCCCCGCTGGAAGGCGTGCGAATGCAGATTGGTCATGCCCGGCAGCACCGGGCCGACGGCGCGCGGCGTGCCGGCCGACGGCGTGGCGTTTGGCGTCACCGCGGTCAGCCTGCCATCGGCGTCCCAGCTCAGCAGCACATTGCCGGCCCAACCGTCAGGCAGCAGCGCCTCGGCGGCGAACAGCGTGGAATCGAGGTCAGGCTTCATCGCGAAACTCCTGCGCGGCCGAAGAGGCGGGTCCGAAGAACACGCGCCCCTGGCGTACCACCGCGGCGAGCGGGTTGCGGCCGAACCAGTAGGCCAGCTCGGCCGGCGAATCGATGCGCCACAGCGCAAGATCCGCGCCGCGGCCCGCCGCCAGCAGCCCATGCCGATCGCTGGCGCCCAGCGCGCGCGCCGCGTGCGTGGTGACGCCGGCGAGCGCCTCGGGCACCGTCATGCGGAACAGCGTGCAAGCCATGTTGAGCATCAGCAGCAGCGAGGTCACCGGCGACGTGCCGGGATTGTGGTCGGTCGACAGCGCGATCGGCAAGCCGTACCGCCGCAGCAGCGCGATCGGCGGCAGATGCGTGTCGCGCAGGAAGTAGTAGGCACCGGGCAGCAACACCGCGACGGTCCCCGCCTCGGCCATCGCCGCGACGCCGGCCTCGTCCAGATGCTCCAGATGATCGGCCGACAGGGCGCGATAGCGGGCCGCCAGCGCGGCGCCGCCTAGATTGCTCAGCTGTTCGGCATGCAGCTTGACCGGCAGGCCATGCCGGTGCGCGGCCTGGAACACGCGCTCGGTCTGCGCCGGCGAGAAGCCGATGCCCTCGCAGAAGGCGTCGACCGCATCGACCAGGCCTTCCTGCGCCAGGGCCGGCAGCATCGTGTCGCAGACCAGCGCGATGTAGTCGTCGGCGCGGTCCGCGTATTCGGGCGGCAACGCATGCGCGCCGAGGAAGGTGGTATGCACCGCAACGCCGTAGGCCTTGCCGAGCCGCCGCGCGACGCGCAACTGCTTGCGCTCCGTATCGAGATCGAGGCCGTAGCCCGACTTGATCTCGATCGCGGTGACGCCTTCGGCCAGCAACGGCTTCAGCCGCGTCGCGGCCTGCGCGAACAGCGTGTCTTCGTCGGCCGCGCGCGTGGCCCGCACCGTCGACACGATGCCGCCGCCGGCGCGAGCGATTTCCTCGTAGCTCGCGCCGGCGAGCCGCATCGCGAACTCGTCGGCGCGCTGGCCACCGTAGACCAGATGCGTGTGGCAGTCGATCAGGCCCGGCGTGATCCACGCCCCGCCAGCATCGTGATGCGGCAGGCCGCGGTAGGCCTCGGGCAACACGGCCTGCTGGCCAAGCCATGCAATACGCCCCTGCTCGACGACCAGCGCGGCATCGCGAATGGCGTTGGCCGGATCGGCATCCGGCAGCAGATGGCAGCGATGCCAGACGCCGTCGGCCGACGGCGCGCCGGCCACGCTGGCATCGACAGCGAAGTCTTCAACGGACTGCGTCATGACGTGGTTTCCCTATCGGAGGATGACTGCGTCGATTGCAGCCTGACGACGAGGCAGCGGGCGCCCTCGCCCTCGTCCTGGGGCAGCCAGCGGAAGGCGCCGCCCGGCGGCAGCAGCATGCCGCTGCCGGCCGTCAGCACGCCGGCCTCGGCGTCCTGCGCATCATCGCAGTGCCAGCTGCCGGCCAGCACGTAGAGCACGACCGTCGTATCCGACTCGACCCCGGCGCTATCGATGGCCGCGCCGGTGGACGCCACGCTCGCTCGGCAGCGGCCGCGGCGCGTCATCACATTGAAGTCGCGCGTCGGCCCGCCCAGCAGCGTGGCGTCGACCGTCGCTTCGCCGGCAAAGGCGAACGGCTCGCCGACCGCCACCAAGCGATGATCGAAGCTGCCATCGCGCGCGTGCAGCCGCACGCCGTCGCCATCGAGCAGCACGATCTGGCGGTCGATGCCGGGGAACGCCGAGAACGGGCCGTCGGCCGCGATGTCGGCGATGCTCAGGCGCCAGTCGAATGCATCCAGCCCGGCGGCGGGCGGCCACGCGGCGATCTCGCGCGTGGTGCCGCCGCCGTTCTTCCACGGCATCGGCGTCAGCTCGTCCAGCGCAAAGCGCCGTGCTTGCGGGGATAGCGATGGCGCCGCGCTCATGCGCGATTGACCATCGGCAGGTTCAGCCCCTTCTCGCGCGCGCAGTCGATCGCGATGTCGTAGCCCGCGTCGGCGTGGCGCATCACGCCGGTGGCCGGGTCGTTCCACAGCACGCGCTCGATGCGGCGGGCAGCGGCATCGGTGCCGTCGCAGACGATCACCACGCCGCTATGCTGCGAGAAACCCATGCCGACGCCGCCGCCGTGGTGCAGGCTGACCCAGGTCGCGCCGCCCGCGGTATTGAGCAGCGCATTGAGCAGCGGCCAGTCGGACACGGCGTCCGAACCGTCCTTCATCGCCTCGGTCTCGCGGTTGGGCGACGCCACCGAGCCGCAGTCCAGATGGTCCCGGCCGATCACCACCGGCGCCTTCAGCTCGCCCGACTTGACCATCTCGTTGAAGGCCAGGCCCGCGCGATGGCGCTCGTCCAGTCCGACCCAGCAGATGCGCGCCGGCAGGCCCTGGAAGGCGATGCGCTCGCGCGCCATGTCGAGCCAGCGGTGCAGGTGCTTGTCCTCCGGGAACAGCTCCTTCATCTTGGCGTCGGTCTTGTAGATGTCCTCGGGATCGCCGGACAGCGCGACCCAGCGGAACGGTCCCTTGCCGCGGCAGAACAGCGGGCGGATATAGGCCGGCACGAAGCCCGGGAAGTCGAAGGCGTTCTTGACCCCCTCGTCGAAGGCGACCTGGCGGATGTTGTTGCCGTAGTCCAGCGTCGGCACGCCCATCTGCTGGAAGGCCAGCATCGCCTTGACGTGTTCGACGATCGACGGGCGCGCGGCCGCCTCGACCGATTTCGGATCGGCCTTGCGCGCGGCTTCCCACTGCTCGACGGTCCAGCCGGCCGGCAGATAGCCGTTGACCAGGTCGTGCGCCGAGGTCTGGTCGGTGACGATATCCGGGCGCATGCCGCCGGCCTGCGCGCGCTTGACCAGCTCGGGCACGATCTCGGCGGCATTGCCGAGCAGGCCGACCGAGATCGCCTGCTTGCTGGCGGTGGCCTCGGCGATCATCGCCAGCGCCTCGTCCAGCGTGGTGGCCTTCTTGTCCAGATAGCGCGTGCGCAGGCGGAAGTCGATGCGCGATTCCTGGCATTCGATCGCCAGCACGCACGCCCCGGCCAGCACGCCGGCCAGCGGCTGCGCGCCGCCCATGCCGCCCAGGCCCGCGGTCAGGATCCACTTGCCGGACAGGTCGCCGCCGTAGTGCTGGCGGCCCGCCTCGACGAAGGTCTCATAGGTGCCCTGCACGATGCCCTGCGTGCCGATGTAGATCCACGAGCCGGCGGTCATCTGGCCGTACATCATCAGGCCGGCGCGATCGAGCTCGTTGAACTTGTCCCAGTTGGCCCAGTGCGGCACCAGGTTGGAGTTGGCGATCAGCACGCGCGGCGCGTCGGCATGCGTGCGGAACACGCCGACCGGCTTGCCGGACTGCACCAGCAGCGATTCGTCTTCGCCGAGGCGGCGCAGGCTGTCGAGGATCGCGTCGAAGCATTCCCAGTTGCGCGCGGCCTTGCCGATGCCGCCGTAGACCACCAGGTCCTGCGGGCGCTCGGCGACGTCCGGGTCCAGGTTGTTCTGGATCATGCGATAGGCGGCTTCGATCAGCCAGTTCTTGCAGTGCAGCTGGGTGCCGCGCGGCGCGCGGACTTCGCGCTGGCCGCGGGCGAGGAATTGCTGTTCGTTGGCATTCATGGTGGTCTCCTGCGAGCGGTATTCGGTTGCGTGTTCGGTTGCGTGTTCGGCTACGTATTCGGTTGCGTATGCGGTTTGCGGTGCTTCGATAGGCGAGCGTCAATGGCCGCGCTTATTGCGCTTCGCCCTGCGCCGGCAGCACGGCACGCACGGCCTGGGGCCAGCCCGCGCCGGCGCCCTGCAGCACCCACTGCTTCATCGCCTCGATATCGGGCGCCAGGTAGCGGTCGACCTCGACGAAATCGACGCGGGCGCGGATGCGGGCCAGTTCGGTCTCGACCAGCGGCGAGGACTTCAGCGGCCGATGGAATTCGATGCCCTGCGCGGCGGCCATCGCCTCGATGCCGACCACGACCGCGGTGTTCTCGGCCATGTCGCCGAGCCGGCGCGCGCCGTAGGTGGCCATCGACACGTGGTCCTCCTGGTTGGCCGAGGTCGGCAGGCTGTCGACGCTCGACGGATGCGCCAGCGACTTGTTCTCCGACGCCAGCGCGGCGGCGGTGACCTGCGCGATCATGAAGCCCGAATGCAGGCCGCCGTCGCGCACCAGGAAGGGCGGCAGGCCCGACAGGCCGGTGTCGAGCAGCAGCGCCAGGCGCCGCTCGGAAATCGCGCCGATCTCGGCCAGCGCCAGCGCGATGATGTCGGCGGCGAAGGCCACCGGCTCGGCGTGGAAGTTGCCGCCGGACACCACGTCGCCCTGTTCGGAGAACACCAGCGGGTTGTCCGACGCGGCATTGGCCTCGATCTGCAGCACGCGCGCGGCGTGGCGCAGATTGTCCAGGCACGCGCCCATCACCTGCGGCTGGCAACGGATCGAATACGGGTCCTGCACGCGGCCGCACTCGCGATGCGAGTCGACGATCTCGCTGCCGGCCAGCAGCTCGCGCACCGCGCCGGCGACGGCGATCTGGCCGGCCTGGCCGCGGGCGGCGTGGATGCGGGCGTCGAACGGCTTGACCGAGCCCTTGATGGCCTCGAGCGACAGCGCGCCCGCAACCAGCCCGGCGGCGAACACGTCCTCGGCGGCGAACAGGCCGGCCAGCGCCAGCGCGGTCGACACCTGCGTGCCGTTCAGCAGCGCCAGGCCTTCCTTCGGTCCGAGCTCGAACGGCTTCAGACCGGCATGCGCCAGCGCCTCGACGGCCGGCAGACGGCGGCCGTCGACGATCGCCTCGCCGACGCCGATCAGCGTGCACGACAGATGCGCCAGCGGCGCGAGATCGCCGGACGCGCCGACCGAGCCCTTGGCCGGAATGCACGGCGTGACGCCGTGGTTGGCCAGCGCCAGCAGCGCCTCGATCAGTTCGGGCCGCACGCCCGAATGGCCGCGCGCCAGGCTGACGGCCTTGGTCGCCAGGATCAGGCGCACCGTATCGGCGGGCAGGTCGCGGCCGGTGCCGACGCTGTGCGACAGCACCAGGTTGCGCTGCAGCTCGGCCAGCTTGTCGTGCGGGATGCGCGTGTTGGCCAGCTTGCCGAAGCCGGTGTTGATGCCGTAGACCACCGCGTCGGTGTCGACGATCTGCTGCACGGTGGCCTGCGCGGCGCGCACATCGGCCCAGGCCGAATCCGCCATCGCCAGCTGGACCTCGCCGCGGTAGATGCGGCGCAGTTCGGCGAGCGAGACCTCGCCGGGATGCAGGGTCAGCGTGGGACGGGATTGGGAAGCGGCGTGTTGCACGGAGGATTGGGTTGTCATTGTATGGTCCTGTCTATACAGCTTGGTACGGCTTAAATCAGCTTAGGTCGAATCGTGGTCGAAGTCAGGTGCGGAAGCGCTCGGTTCGTTCGGTGGCGACGGCAGCGCGGCTGCGGGCCGTGCCGCGGGCCGCCACGCTAGCCGAACGCCGGATTGCCATCGGCACGGAAGCGGCTGCCGAGGCGATAGCGGTTGCCGGGATGCAGGCAGCGCACGAAGGTCACCGGCGTGCCGGCGGTCCAGGTGCGCCGCGTCAGCAGCAGGCAGGGCTGGGTCACCGGCATCTCCAGCTGGCTGGCCTGCTCGGGCGTGGCCGCGACCGCGTCGACCACGTGCTCGACCTGGTCGTAGGGCACGTGCCGCAGCAGATATTCGCCCGGCTTGACGCCGCTGAAGTCCTGGTTGATGAAGTCGGGCGCCACGCGCGGATTCACGTAGCGGTCCTCCAGCTGCACCGGCACGCCGTCCTCGCGATGCACGCATACCGAATGGAAGACCGACTCGCCGGTGCGCAGGTCGAGCGCCGCCGCCACCTCGATCGAGGCCGAGGCGCGCTCGACCAGGATCACGTCGCAGGCGTAGTCGTGCCCGCGCATGCGGATCTCGTCCTGCAGATTGACCACCGACAGCAGCGTCGACTGCGGCTTGTGCTCGGCAACGAAGGTGCCGACGCCCGCCACCCGCACCACCCTGCCCTGCTCGGCCAGCTCGCGCAGCGCGCGGTTGACCGTCATGCGCGACACGGCGAAGCGGTTGACCAGCTCCTGCTCGGACGGCACGCGATCGCCCGGCTGCCAGGCGCCGCTCTGGATCTGGCGCGCGATGTACTCCTTGACCTGCTGGTACAGCGCGGTCGGCGTGGCATCGGGCGACGGGCGGTGGCCGTTGGCGTCGGGACGGGTGGCGGGGCGGCGGGTGCCGGCTTCTACGGTCATGGTCGGTGGTTGCGTGGGTCGATGCGTCGGTCGATGCGTCGGCCGATGCGCAAGTCGGTGGACTTCATTGGCCGCCTCAATGCTCGGCCGAGGCCATCGCCTCGGCACGGATCTCTTCGGTCAGCCGCGCCTTCAACGCCGAGAATTCCGGCGAGGTCTTGATCGTGTAGTGGCGCGGATGGGCGAAGTCGACCGCGATCTCGGTCTTGATCCGTCCGGGCCGCGCAGAGAATACCGCAACCCGGTTGGCCATGAAGATCGCCTCGTCGATATCGTGCGTGACGAACAGCACCGTCTTGCGCGCGCTCTCCCAGATGCCGAGCAGCAGTTCCTGCATCAGCACGCGGGTCTGGTTGTCCAGCGCGCCGAACGGCTCGTCGAGCAGCAGGATCTTCGGATCGTTGGCCAGCGCCCGCGCGATCGCGGTGCGCTGCTGCATGCCGCCCGACAGCTGCTTCGGATAGTGATGCTCGAAGCCGCGCAGGCCCACGCGGGCGATGAAGAAATCGCTGCGCTCGCGCTGCTCCGCCACGCTCATGCCGCGCTCGCGCAGGCCGAAGCGGACGTTCTGCTCGATCGTCAGCCACGGGAACAGCGTATAGGACTGGAACACCATGCCGCGGTCCGCGCCCGGTCCGGTGACCGGCTCGCCGTCGAGCAGCACGCGACCGGAGGTCGGCGCGTCGAGGCCGGCGACGATGCGCAGCAACGTCGATTTGCCGCAGCCGGACGGCCCGAGGATGGTGACGAAGTCGTTCTCGCGGACCTCGAAGTCCACCGGCAGCAAGGCCTGGGTCTGGCCACCGCGCGGATTGACGAAGGTGCACGACACCTGCTGGATCGACAGCGCGCTCATTGGATGGTGCTCCACGGAAACAGCCGCTGGTTGGCGAGCTTGAACAGCAGGTCCGAGACCAGGCCGATGCAGCCGATCACGATGATGCCGAAGATGATCTGCCCGGTATTGAGCAGCGCCTGGCTGTCGGTGATCATGTGGCCGATGCCGGACGATGAGCCGATCAGCTCGGCGACGATCACATAGGTCCAGGCCCAGCCCAGCACGAGCCGCAGGATTTCGGCGATGCCGGGCGCGGCGCCGGGGATCAGCACGCGCTTGACGATGCCGGCGCTGTTGGCGCCCAGCGTGTAGGCGGCCTCGACCAGGTCACGGCGCGCGCCCCCTACCGTCACGGCGACCATCAGCACGATCTGGAAGAACGAGCCGATGAAGATCACCAGCAGCTTCTGCGTCTCGCCGATGCCGGCCCACAGGATCAGCAGCGGAATGAAGGCCGACGCCGGCAGGTAGCGGCAGAACGAGACGAAGGGCTCGAAGAAGGCTTCGGCGGCCTTGTAGGCGCCCATCAGGATGCCCAGCGGCACCGCCAGCACCGCGGCCAGCACGAAGCCGCCCAGCACGCGCCAGACCGTCATGCCGATGTCGCCGAGAAAGCCGTACTCGGTAAACAGCAGCCACGCCTCGCGCGCCATCGTCATCGGGTCGGCGAGGAAGGTCGGCGGCACCAGGCCGCCCAGCGTCACCGCGCCCCAGACGGCGAAGAACAGCACGAAAAAGCCCAGGCCCAGCACCCAGCGGGTGCGCGGCGCGACCGGGGTCAGCGGCGTCAGCCACGGATGGGTCCGGCGCGCACGCGGCGCGGCCGGCATCGTTCGGGCGGGCGCCGGGCTGTCGGGCGCGACGGCCCGCAGCGAATCGGCGTGCAACGGTTGTGTCATCGCTACTCCTGCCGCTTAGCGGATGAACCGCGGGTCGTACAGCGTCGTCACGTCCGGCACCTGGCGGATCACGCCGACATCGAGCAGCACCGCGGCGGCCTCCTTGCTGAACTGCGCCAGCTCGCCGGCGAAGAACTTGCGGTTGGCCTCGCGATCCTGCCAGCGCAGATACGAGGACGACTTGGCGAACTGCTCGGCGGTCTGCTTGACGGCCGCGCCCATGATCTCGTTGGACTTGGCCGGCTCCTTGCGGATCATCTCGAGCGCCTCGAAGTAGCCGTCGACCAGCGCCTGCGCGGCCTTCGGGTTCTCCTTCAACCATTTCGGCGCGCAGCCGAGCGTGTCCATCACCATCGGATAGTCCAGCGTGGTGGCGAGGATCTTGCCCTTGTCGGGGTTCTGCCGCACGGTCGACAAGTACGGCTCGTAGGTCATCGCGGCGTCGTTCTGGCCCGAGACGAAGGCCTGCGCGGCCGCCTGCGGCGACAGCGTGGTGGTCTTGACGTCCTTGATGGTCATGCCGTTCTTCTTCAGCATCCACGCCAGTCCGAAATACGGCGCGGTGCCCGGCGCGTCGACGCCGATGGTCTTGCCCTTCAGGTCGGCGAAGGTCTTGACGTCGTTGCGCACCGCCAGCCCGTCGGCGCCGTAGGACTTGTCGAGCTGCACGATCTGCGTGATCGGCACGCCGTTGGCATTCCACGCCACGTGGGTTTCCACCGTGGTCGCGGCGCACTGGATCGCGCCCGAGGCCAGCGCCAGATGGCGGTCCTTCTGCGGAATCATCTTGATGTCGACGTCGACGCCGTGTTTTTCGAAGATGCCGGCCTTGGCGGCCAGCGTCAGCGGCGCGAAGCCGGTCCAGCCGCTCATGCCCAGCGCCACCTTGGTGGTCTGGGCCTGCGCCGCGCCGGCACCGGCGGCGAGCGCCACCGTGGCCAGCCAACCGAGCGCACGGCCGGCGCCCCCTTTACTCCCCAACTTCCGCTTCTGCATCTGCACTGTTTGGCTCCTTTGGTGTCGCGAACGGTGCCGCCGGCTGGCGGCCCGCCCGGGTCGTGCCGGCGTCCTCGGTCGGGGCGCCGGTCGGTTTCCGGGCAATGTAGCAATCCTGTATATACAAGTCAAGGCGACGAAACGTCACTACGGCACGCCGCCGAAGGGACGTCTCCAATGGCAGCCCCGGATCCCGGGCGTTGCTCGCAAACCCTGATAGGGAAAGCGATAACGGGCGATGCAAGGGATTGGCGGGGCCCGCGGCGGTCAGCCGGATCGGTATCCCGCACCAGGCTGGTGACCGGGCCGCACGGCCTGCGGGCATCGTGCCCCAATATGCTGTATAGACAGGGTGGCGGGCGTAAGCACGCAATCGCCATGCCATCGGGGGGCGGCGCTTGCCGCGGGGGTACGACGATTGCCGCGGAGGTGCCGCGCTTGCCGCGGAGGTGCGGCGCCTGCCGCGGCGGTGCGGCACTTGCTGGGGTGTGTGCGCCGCTGGCCGCGGGGGTCAGGTCTCGAAGAAGTGGTGAACCGTCGGATAACGCAGCCGCAGCCGCAGCTCGCGCTTGAGCCTCGCGTTCTCGAGCCGGCGCGATTCGCTCATGAAGCTCAGCAGCGCCGGCTCGACGGCCTGGCGGATCTGCTCGCGCGACAGCCGGGGCGGCCGCGGCAGCCCGCGCCGGTCGGCCACCAGGTCGAAATAGTCGGCCATGCGCAGTTCGCTGTCGTCGCTGGCATGGACGACGCGCTGCGGCCGGCCGCGCAGCAGCGCGGCGATCATGGCGCGGGCCAGGTCGTCGGCGTGGATGTGGTTGGTGTAGACATCATCGTCGCGCACCAGCGCCGGCGTGCCCTTGAGCAGGCGCGCCACCGGCAGCCGGTCGGCGGCGTAG